>CALMAP010000081.1 GCA_937859825.1 uncultured Terriglobus sp.
GACTAACGCCGCAGAATGCCCGCGAACACCGAGAAGAGAATGAGAACCGCAGGGCCGTAGTTCAGCACTATTGACGCCTCCTCACATGTATGCTAGCAGGTGGGTTCGCCGTGGCACGCACGCGAATCGTCTGTTTCTGGCCACGTCTCAAGATCGCAGCCAGGCAAACAGAACGAATACCTCTACCGAGAATAGGAGCGACGGTATACCTCAGGTGCGTATCTGGTGCACTTTGTTCTTCGTCCTTCTCCTCGGCTTGCCTATGCAAAGCTTTGCCTGGGCGCAGCCAGCACTCTCAGGGGAAGATGCCGTTATCGACGGCTGGTCTTCCAGCGGGGAGATTGCGCCGTCGAACCACGATGCAAGGCCGGTCGTGCTGCAGCCCGGTGAGCCGGAGCTTGTTGTCTTCTTTCACGCGAACGAGCAAGCTGCGAACAGCACCCTCCGATATCGCATGCAAGGCTTTTCTGAAGGCTGGACGGAGACCCGTCAGCACGTAGCCCACTTCTGGAAGCTGCCGCCCGGCGACTACCGCTTTGAAGTGCAGGCTGCAAATCCGGACGGCACCTGGCCAGAGCACGGCGCGACGCTCGCAATCCAGCAGAAGCCATTCTTCTACCAGACCTGGTACGCGATCGTCATGGTATGCGCCTTTCTTCTCGGCATCGGCGCCCAACTGTTGCGGCAGCGCGATCAGTTGCAAAAGGGCCAGATGGGTATGGTGATGGAAGAGCGCAACCGCATCGCCAGCGAATGCCACGATACGCTGATGGCCGGCTTTGCGGCCGTGAGCTGGCAGCTTGAGGCTACGGCCAACCTGCTTGATTCCGCTGACGGTGAGCAGATCCCCGCAGCAGATTCGCTGGAGATGGCGCGCAGCATGGTGTCGCACTGCCAGGCGGAGGCGCGCCGCATCATCTGGGATCTGCGCAACTCCGACCGCATCACCACCAAGCTGAGTGAGGCGCTCACCGATGCCGTTGAGGCACACCGCCTGCGCGACGATGCGAAAATGCACCTCGCTGTCCAGGGCAACGAGGTGGCGCTGTCTCCTTCGGCGGTGCACCATCTGGTCTGCATCGGTCAGGAGGCGATTACCAATGCACTGCGTCATGCGCGGCCGTCGCTGATCCACGTACAGCTTCAGTTTGAATCGGACTCGCTCTCACTCTCAGTTCGCGACAACGGCTGCGGCTTTGCCGCCCAGGACAGCGATTTACGCGCGGGCCACTTCGGTATTCCCGTGATGGAGGAGCGTGCACGCAAGCTGGGCGGCACCTTCCGTATGACCAGTTCTTCCAGCAAAGGGACCGAGGTTGAAGTCACGGTGAACTTCAACGGCATTCACCAGCCCACCATTCGGAAAACGGCGGTGGTGCCGTGGATCGGCGTGTAAGCGAGAGCGTGCGCGATACTGAAATCGGAGAATGCCATGGAGACACCCGCGTCCAGAACGGCCCCATTGACCGGTGCCTTGAAGCCGATCCGAGTCCTGCTGGTGGAAGATCACTTCCTGGCACGCATGGCGCTGCACTCGGTGCTGTCGAAGCACGCGCCCATCCAGATCGTGGGCGAGGCACCGGATGGCGAGAGCGGTATCGAAAAATATCGTCAGTTATTGCCGGACGTGGTGGTGCTGGATCTTCGCCTGCCACAGATGAGCGGCTTCGAGGTGATCTCCCGGCTGCGCGAGCAGTATCGCGCCCGCATCGTGGTGCTGTCGAATTACCAGGGGTCTGAGGACATCTACCGCGCCGTGCAGGCGGGTGCCATGGCCTACCTGACCAAGGACGCCAGTGGCGAACAGGTGATCCAAGCGGTACAGACCGTGCATCGCGGCACCCGCTACCTGCCGCAAATGGCGCTGCATCGGCTCGCCGAGCGCATGCCGGGCGTTGCGCTCACACCGCGTGAAACGCAGGTGCTCACCTGTGTCACACGTGGTTTCTCCAACCGCGAAATCGCAGAGGAGCTGGGGATTGCTGAGAAGACGGTCCGCATTCACGTGAGCGCGGTGCTTGAAAAGCTGGGCGCCCGTGATCGCACACAGGCGACGATCTATGCCTTACAGCGTGGGTTGGTGCATCTGGACCACGCCTAGCGAGTTGCGATTTGTGTCCTTCGTCTCTGGATGGCTTGTTCCAGAAGGCTACTGCGCACCGCGCCGCCGCACGATCGTCTTGATCGTCTCGAACATGATCAGCAGGTCGAGTCCAAGGCTCATGTGTTTCACGTAGTACAGGTCGTACTCGAGTTTCTCGCGCGTCTCCGCGAGCGTCGCGCCGTAACCGTAGCGAATCTGCGACCAGCCAGTGAGGCCAGGCCGGATCAGGTGGCGCAGGTAGTAGAACGGGATTTCGTCATTGAGCCAAGAGACGAACTCCGGCCGCTCGGGGCGCGGGCCGACGAAGGTCATGTCGCCGCGTACCACGTTCCAGAGCTGAGGCAGCTCGTCGATACGCGTCTTGCGCAGGAAGCTGCCGACCCTGGTCACGCGGGGATCGTTCTTGGTCGCCCACTTGGCACCGCCCGCTTCGGCGTCTGTGCGCATGGTGCGAAACTTGACCACCTGAAAGAGCTTGCCGTTCAGGCCTACGCGCGTCTGCCGGAAGAAGACCGGTCCCGAAGAAGACAGCTTCACCAGCAATGCAACGAAGGGAAAGAAAGGCAAAAACAGCAGCAGACCCAGTACCGCGGCGCACGTTGAAAGCACCACCCGCGTGAACTGCTGCGACGGCCTTACGCGAAAGCCTTCGCCGTAGAGCAGGTTGCTGGGCCGCAGGCCTTCTAATTGAATTTTGCCGGAGAGACGCTCGCGCAGCGCTGCCGCGACTTCAATCAGCACGCCCTGAAAGCGCAGGTTCAGCAGCTCCTGCATGGGCAGCTCGTTGCGCGCGTCTTCCATCGCGATGATGATGCGGTCGATTGCCGTGCGTGCTTTCGCAAGCGCGTTCAGGTCGCGTACCCAGATGACACGCCGGTCTTCCTGCGATAAGTCGAGCGACTGCCACCCAACGACCTGCATGCCGATATCAGGACGGCTTTCGATCGTCTCTACAATGGTCTGTGCCTGCCTGCCTGCGCCGAGAACGTAGACCCGCTCTGCAAGGAACGACTTGCTGGCCATGCGCTTGTGGAATTGCCGCCATGCCAGCAGTGATGGCGCCAGCAACCCAAAGCCGATCGCGTAGACAGCCGGGGCAATCGCCATCTCCGGGAAAAACCACAGCACGGCAGAAAGCAAAAAGCAGGAGCAGCCCAGCACCAGCAGCAGCCGAAAGTAAATGTCGGTAGAGCTGGAAATGATCTGCGGCTCATACAGGTCGAAGTAGTACGAGAGCAGCACGGCCATAATGGTGATGCCGAAGATCTTCAGCAGGCCATGTTCGTAATAGAGCGCGATGTCGGCGTCGCGGCCGAGCACGATACCCGTGGCAACAAGAAAGCACGAACTGACGAGGACCATCTCGCAGAGCAGAAGGAGGACGGTTCGCGTCGGGTAGTAGACGTTGAACATCCGGATCATCGGGGAGTTCACGAACCAGCTGCGCTTACGAAAGCGTTCCTGAAACGACTCCTCCGCCGGGAGCGGACTGCCCGGGTTGGCGGGCACGGGTGCCTCGATTGACCCTGTAGCCTCGATCGCCACGGGCTCGTCCTTAAGCGTCGACTGCGTCATAGCCGTAGTAACCATTTTCAGGATCATCGGCACCGTCTACCGCATTGAGAACGACGCCCAGCATCTTTGCGCCCTTCAGTTCCGACATGGCACGCTGTGCGGTCTCGAGTTTGGTCACGCCGCCACGCACCACGAGAAGCACACCATCCGCGGAACGGGCCAGGTTCACACCGTCCAGAACGAGATTGACTGGAGAAGAATCGATCACGATCCAATCGAACATGGGAGAAACGATCTGGAGTAATTCCGCGAACTTGGCACTCCCGGATAGTTCCGAGGCATTGCCCGCATCGGCGCCGCCTGGAATCAGGGTCAACGAGGCCAGGCCTTTCGGCAGCGGCGTACCGTCTGCATTGGGCTGTGCGCGCTGCATGATTTCGAACGGCGAGGCGGTGCCCGAGAGGTACTCGGTCAGGCCGGGTTCACTGGGACAACCGAGCAACCGGTGCAGGGAACTGCGCCGCATGTCGCCGTCAATCAGCAGCACCTTGTCAGATTTGTGCCGCGCGAAAGAGATTGCAAGGTTGGCGGAGACAAAGCTCTTACCCTCCTGCGGATGTCCGCTGCTGATAAGAATCGTCTTGAGCGGTGCCGTCTTTCGAAAGCCCTGAATGCGTGAGCGTAACGACCGAAACTGCTCCACCACAGAGCCGCGGTCTTCCAGCGCTTTCAATTGAACGGGTGAGGGATGCCAGGGCATCTCCTTGATTTCGGTAAATCTTGGAGTCAGGGAAGCCAGGGAAGGTATCTCGTGCTCGACAGGCACGGAAGGTAGGGGGGCAAAGTTGTCGTCAAAATACTGGGAGTTCTCGCGCAGGATGTCTACCGAGGCGACGGACTGGTACGCATCGTTCTGCTGCAGAGTCGGGATCACTCGTTTCTCGGCGACCGGTTCCCCCGCGCCGGCGGCACGCTCGAGTTCGGCACGAAGTAATGCTTCGTAAATTTTGCTCATGATCGGGGTTCCTTGGTGCTGCTCCGTTCCTGCGTACCTGTGGCCTGGCTTATCCAGTGTCAGTTTCTGGAGGACCGCCCAGCCGATATCGCGGCGGCAAGCTCGGTCTCACCGGAAAGTTCAAGGTCCTGCAGAACCGCTTTGACTGTGCTCTCCGTAATCGTGTGCTGCTGATAGACGTAGCTGAAGATCAGGCTGTGCTCGCAGATCAGGTTTACCAATCGCGGAATCCCCCGGCTTGCCTTGTGAATCAGTTCCACAACGTCTGGCGAAAAGACTGCAGGCCTGGCGTTTTCATCACTTGCCTGGGTATCAGCCGCGATCTCCAGTCGTGTCTTGATGTAAGGGCCTATTTCATCCGGGTCCAGTGGCTTGGTGCGGCACCAAAGGGCGACGCGCTGGCGCAACTGGCGTGTATTGTTCTGCTTCAGCTTGTCTTCCAGTTCCGGCTGCCCGGAAAGGACGATCTGAAGGAGCTTATCGGATGAAGTCTCCAGGTTCGTGAGCAGCCGAATTTCTTCCAGCAGTTCCCAGGAAAGGTTCTGCGCCTCGTCAATGATGATCACGCAGGTGCGGTTCTGCCGATACTGCTCCACCAGCCATCGATTCAACTGCTGCAGCATGGAAGATTTGGTGCGCGAAACCGGCGTGATGCCGAAGTCGATCAGCACAAACTCGAGAAAATCCAGAACCTCGAGCCGGGGATTGAAGACAAACGACGACAGAATGCGATTCGGATTGAATGATGAGATCGCATATCGCAGCAGCGTCGTCTTGCCCGTACCCACCTCGCCGGTCAGTACCAGAAAGCCCTTGTGCGCGGAAATACCATAACGCAACGCCGCCAATGCCTCGCGCGTGTGCGGCATCATGTAAACGAACCGCGGATCGGGGCTGCTGGTGAAGGGGTCCCGTCGAAGCTTGAAAAAACTTTTGTACATGGTCTATCCGTTCGCCTCAACCAGGGCTTTCTTCTTTCGGAAAGAAGGCAGAAAACGGCGCCAAAAACTGTGCTGTGATTTCGACGCGTCCGGATCGGTGAAGGTGATCTTTGCCAGGGTGTGCAACTCGGTGAAGGCCCACACGTCACGTTCAGAGCGAAGCGTAGTGTCCCGATACTCAAGGATCCCGGCAATCAGCAGCCCGATCACAAGGCCACCGACGATGCCGCCCATTACAAAGACGCTGCGCTTGGGGGAGAACGGCTGGTCTGGCAGGTTCGGTTCGTCCATGACGCGGAACTGTTCGCCTTCCTGCTGCTTCTCCAACTCCGTCGCCATTTTGGACTGGTTCATCTTGCCCAGCAGTTCATCGTAGAAGTTCTGGGCTGTGATGTGGTCGCGGGTCAACTGCTTGTACTGCTGCTCCACCAGCGGGCTGGACTGAATACGAGACTGATACGTGCGGATCTGCGCCTGGACCTGGCTTTGCTCCTGCCGCTTGGCCGTGATGCCGATTTCAGCGGACCGTACCTGGGCACGCAGTTGCTGCACGGCAGGGGATTCTAAACGTGTCTCTTTGACCGCTCCCGGTGCTGTCGTGTGTGCTATCTGGCGCTTGAGGTCGGCGATCCTGCGGCGCACCGCGATCACATCCGGGTAGTCCGCGGTGTAGTGCGCCAGCAGGTCGGTTTCCTGGCTCTGCAGCGCCTGTAATTCCGTCTGTTGTGGCGTCGGCCCTGAGGGCGCAATTGCATTTGGATTGTTGGCCTGAAAGACCCCCTGCTGCTGCGCCAGCATGGACTCTGCGTAAGCCTTGTCCTGCTCCATGCGCGCAAGCGCCTGGGTTGACGCTTCCAACTGCGTGTTCAGGCTGGAAAGCATGTTGACGTTGCCGCCTGATTCGTCCGGCAGGCTGCCCACGTACTGGCGCTGGAACGCTGCCAGCTTGGCGTCCTGCTCATCGAGGTTGCGCTTGGCGTCTTCAAGCTGACTTTTGATAAAGCTGGTGGTGCCCTGCGCCGAGGCCTCGCGGGAACGCAGGTTCTCACCCACAAACAGCGATTCGATTTCGCCGCAAACCAGTTGCGCCGTGTGTGGGTCGCCCGCTTTGAACGAAATGAAGAAGCCCGGCAGGCCGCCGCTGTGAGCGATTTCCGAATTGATGAGTTTGATGTCGATGTTCTTGCGGGCGGTGTCCAGCCGTTCTTCCGTCGTCATGTGGGAACCGGCATACAGGTTGTAACGCTCGACGATGGGTTCAAGGCTCGACCGGCTGAAGATCTGCTCCTTCATCGACGCCAAACGGCTGTCGAGGTTGGAAGCGATCACCGGCTTCACGTAATTGTCCGGGACCTTCTGGCTTTCGATGAGAACCAGGGTCTGCGAGAGGTACTGCGGCGCGATGAGGTAGGAGAGCGCGAAGGCCACCACGGGAAGCACCACCACGGGAATGGCAAGCAGCCACGCGCGGCGCTTAAGAATGAAAAGGTAGTCTTCAACGTTCAGGGTGCGGTGTCCGAGCATAGTCCCTTAGTGTCTACCCACCCTCATGGATCGCGGGGAGTAGGTAATGCCAAAGCCCAGGTACTGCGTAAGGCCGTTGTATGCCAGCGTGTTAAACGCCGGGTTGGAAGTCATTTGTCTCTGCAGCGTGTAGCTGGCGAAAACCGACAGGTCGCGTCGCAAGCCGCGGTTCACCTGACCCCCGGTAACTACACTATCGGCGGAATAGGGTGAGAACACGAGGGACGAGATGCTACTCGAGTGCGTGTACCCAACCGTCGCAGCGCCGGAGAAGTTGCGGCTGAACTGGTGCTGGCCGGTAAAGCCCACGCTGTTGGAGACGGCACCCTGCACCACACCTGATCCATTATTGGTGCCGCGCGTGAAAGCAACGGAATAGCTGCTGCGTTGCGTGAAATAGGCGAGGCTTAACAGGACGGACGCCACCGTGGAGGTACCCGTGAACGTTGGGCTGGTATTGATCTGCGGACCTACAGAACCATCAAACACCAGGTTCGGCGTGAAGTGGTGCGTGTACTCGAACAGAATGCTGTTCGATGCAAAGTTGTAGGGCTGGTCCTTATAGGTGAACTTGTTGTAGGCGTAGTCCACGCCGTAGGAGTTTTTGCGGTTGATCTCGTGGCGCACGCCGGCAGCGCCGCCGTACTGGTTGCTGTCGTAACTGGCGTAGTTGCCGGCATTGTTGCTGCCCAGCGGGCCGGTGCCTAGAAATCGTTGAATCGCGTACGTGCCGGTGCCGTGAACAGAGGTCCTGCCGCTAAGGTTATAAACGTCGCTGCCGCTCACGTAGTTACTCACCCGGCGCTGGTACTGCGTCAGAATGCCCGGTCCGGTGAAGCCGTTGCCGGTCTGGATCGTATTCACCCCCAGGTCGCCCACCCCGGGAATGCCGGAGAGACCGGTAATAGGGCTCTGCGGCAGGTAACTTACCGTGTCATTCAGGATGACGGAGTTACGGCGATGGCGAAAAACCTGCGAGATCGCCAGAGTTTGAAACGTGCT
>CALMAP010000082.1:0-2235 GCA_937859825.1 uncultured Terriglobus sp.
CAGGTAGACAAGCAGACCACCCAGGTACAGGCAGAAGACGACCAGCACACCAAGAGAGAGGCGTTGCAACCAGATGGGCGCAACCTCGCTGCTGTCTTGCCTGGGTCGCGCACTCCGCTCCGCGGCGAGTTCCACGCGGGTGCTCCCGGACAGTGGCGGACCTTCCATTGGGAGCTTCGACTGCACAGCCATAAGGTTCTACGGTAGCAGAGCGGGCACCCCGGGTTGGGGTGCCCGCTTCGTCCTTTCACGCCAGATCGTCAGACGAAATTATGCTTCCTGCATCTGCTGCTTGCGCGGCCGGCGATTTGCCTGCAGCACCTTCTTGCGCATGCGCAGCGACTTTGGCGTGACTTCTACCAGTTCGTCATCTGCGATGAACTCGATGCACTGCTCCAGCGTGAGCTGGCGGTATGGCACCAGACGCAACGCCTCGTCCGCGCTGGAGGCGCGCATGTTGGTCAGCTTCTTTTCGCGGACGGCATTCACGTCGAGGTCGTTGTCACGGGAGTTTTCCCCTACGATCATGCCCTCGTACACATCCACGCCGTCGCCCATGAAAAGGGTGCCGCGCTCCTGGATGCCGTTTAGCGCATAAGTTGTGGTCACACCCGCGCGGTCGCTGATGAGGGTACCGTTCGGGCGCTGCGGGATCTCACCCTGATAGGGCATATAGCCGTCGAAGAGCGTGTTCATGACGATGGTGCCACGCGTTTCGGTCAGCATCTCAGAACGGAGGCCGATCAGACCCCGCGAAGGCACCTTGAACTCCATGCGGATACGGCCCTGGCCATGCATCTTTACCATTTCGCCCTTGCGTGGCCCAAGCTTCTGGATCACGGTGCCGGAGAACTCTTCCGGCACGTCAATGGTCACGTACTCGACCGGCTCCATCAGAGCGCCGTCGATGCGCTTGGTCACGATCTCAGGACGGCCCACCTGCAGCTCGTAGCCCTCGCGGCGCATCATTTCAATCAGCACGGCAAGCTGCAGTTCGCCGCGTCCAAGAACCTTGAATGCATCGGGCGATCCGGTATCTTCCACGCGGATGCTGACGTTGGTCTGCAGTTCCTTATCGAGGCGCTCCCGCAGGTTGCGGCTGGTCACAAACTGGCCTTCCCGACCGGCAAATGGCGAGTTGTTCACGCTGAACTGTATGGCGATCGTCGGCTCGTCGATGACGATGGCCGGCAGCGGTGAAGGGTTCTCGAGACCGGTAATGGTCTCGCCGATCGTCAGTCCGCTTACGCCTGCTACGGCGATAATGTCGCCGACCGTGGTCTCTTCAATGTCCGTACGCTTCAGTCCGCTGAAGCTGAACAGCTTGGTAATCTTCACGGCCTGCAGCGTGCCGTCGAGCTTGGCCACGTTTACCGTCTCGCCATTCTTGAGCGTGCCATTGAAGACGCGGGCGATGCCCAGGCGGCCGAGATAATCGGAGTAGTCGAGATTTGTGACCAGGATCTGCAGGGGACCGTCGACCTCACCCTTTGCCGCCGGAATCGTATTCACGATGGTGTCAAACAGGGGCAGCAGGTTCTCCCCGGCAACAGCCATGTCCAGCGTTGCGGTACCAGCCTTGCCGTTGGTGTACACCACAGGAAAGTCGAGCTGGTCTTCGGCCGCATCCAGGTCGATGAACAGGTCATAGACCTCATTCAGCACTTCCTGCACGCGTGCGTCCGGGCGGTCGATCTTGTTGATGACGAGAATCGGGGTCAGGCCGGCAACCAAAGCCTTGCTGAGAACGAAGCGCGTCTGCGGCAGCGGGCCTTCGGAGGCGTCCACAAGCAGCACCACGCCGTCGACCATCTTCAGAGCGCGCTCCACTTCCCCGCCGAAGTCGGCGTGGCCGGGCGTGTCCACAATGTTGATCTTGCCGTCGCCATAATGAACGGCGGTGTTCTTGGCGAGAATCGTGATGCCGCGCTCGCGCTCCAGGTCGTTGGAGTCCATGACGCGGTCGGCCACGGCCTCATTGGCGCGGAAGGTGCCGCTCTGCTTCAGCATGGCGTCAACCAGCGTGGTCTTGCCGTGGTCGACGTGGGCGATGATGGCGATGTTGCGAATCGTAGAAGTGCTCACAGCGGCGGATGTCCTGTTCTTTACTGTCTAAAAGTGGCTTGCGTGTTGGGAAGCGAGCGGGATGGCAGGCATTCCCGGTGCGGCGGAAGGCGCACGGAAGCAATACATCCAGTTTACAGGATGGATGGCGATGGACGGTTACGGTTCAAC
>CALMAP010000082.1:2245-3416 GCA_937859825.1 uncultured Terriglobus sp.
GGTGACCAGAGCAGACACTTTCTCAACTCTGAACTCACTGCCAGATGGAGATCGATCCAACCGATCCCGCGCTCCGGAACCCGCCATGCCGCGAGCCTGTCTACGACTAACTCATGTGGCGCCACAGAAGCCTGCTCGATGTTGTTGAAGAAGCGCAAAACCGCGGCACGATCGCGGAGATTGCCAACAGAACCTCGCCCGCTGCCAGCAGATGCAACAAAAGATTGCGACGCTTGAGCATAGCGGTCACTGTCGCGTCCTGCGTACGCAAGTGGTCAATCCAAACAGAACTATCGACCAGGATCACGCCGCCTGCTGATCGGTGCCCAGGGAAGCTTCCGGATCATTTCCTCCAAGCTCAACGCCAAGCCTGTAGGCCCGCTTCTCGATCAATGCCTGTAAAGCATCTTCCACTAGCTGCTTTGTATTTTGGACACCAGTAAACTCGACAGCCTTCTTCATCAACGCTTCGTCGATATCGAGGGTGATGCTCATATACCTCCTTGCCGGATATCACTAATTTCATCCGTTAGACTTGTAGAGATGTTCCCTGTCGTTCCGTCAGCGCCTGTCGAGTCCCAGCCGCGGCCCTCGTTCGAGATGAAGCCCGGCCACCGGCCCATGCCGCTGCGGCGTCGCGCGCGTCTGGCGGCATTGCGGGTGCGGGAACTCACGTCGATTGGCTGGGCACTCGCGCACACGGGCCATCCCTACATGGCGCAGATCGTGCCCATGCGCCGCTGCAACCTGGCCTGCACGTACTGCAACGAGTTCGATAACTTCTCAGACCCTGTTTCCATTGAAGAAATGGATCGCCGTATCGACCACCTCGGCCGGCTCGGGACCTCAGTCATCACCATCTCCGGCGGCGAGCCTACGCTGCATCCGGACCTGGACCGCATCATCGCACGCATTCGCAAGAATGGTGCCATTGCGGGCATGATCACCAACGGTTACAACCTGAACCGCGAACGTATCGAGCGGCTGAACCGCGCCGGGCTGGACCATCTGCAGATCTCCATCGACAACGTGATGCCCGATGCCGTGTCGAAGAAGTCGCTCAAGGTGCTCGACCAGCGTCTGCTTTGGCTGGCAGAGTATGCCGACTTTCACGTAAACATCAATTCCGTGGTGGGCGGCGGCATTCCCAATCCGGAGGACGCCTTTATCG
>CALMAP010000083.1:0-3544 GCA_937859825.1 uncultured Terriglobus sp.
GCAGCATCGGTAAGCCGAAGACGATCAAGATCCGGCCGGTGATTGGCCCAGAACGCATCCAGCAGGCCGGCAGCTTCCAGTGCCGCTAGTCCGGAGTTTTCATGGAGGTCTAGTGCGCTGCCCTGGACTCGGGCGCTGCGGCTCTCATCACGCTCAAACACGGAAACCTGCGCACCGCTTTGCTGCAGTAGACGTGCCAGCGTGAGCCCGCCTGGCCCTCCGCCGACAACGGCAATCCTCTTTTCATGAATCGCACTCATACGCACCCTTCCAGGCAGAGGCACTCGTTTACGCAAAGGAAGAAAGAAAAGACAGGCTTCACCATGGTATCAATCTTTGTCGCTATTTCTTCCGCGGAGATGCGCTTCCGGACTGGCGGATACCTGTTGTTGCCTGTTGTTAAGGTTGCCATCGAAGACGACATGCGGCGTGTACGGTGCGATGGAGATGTCCCCGGCACCTGCAAGCCGCCACCGGTCTTCGAGCAGCCATGGTGCGTTTCCGTCGAAGGCTTCCTGACGAAGCTGTGGAGGTCTCTTGGTGCAATACGTGCGACCCGGCACCGGGGTTGAGTGTGGCCTTTTCGCGGTCAAACGGCGCTTCCGCAAGGGTCCAGGTAGAAGTTGCCTGTAACCATGCGCTCAGCAGCTCCAAGAAGGCGGCGGCTAAATTCGCTAATCTCTTTACTTTTGAGGGGTTAGTTGGTGGACCTGATCGGGATCGAACCGATGACCTCTTCCATGCCATGGAAGCGCGCTCCCAGCTGCGCCACAGGCCCACTCAACCTGATTTTCGCCGGTTTGCGGCGTCACGTCAAACTTGGAGCGCTGCAGCCCAGGATTTACCGCCAATAGCCATCACGCCAGTAGTATCCACGCGGGCCATGGTTCCAGCGGCCCGGGACCCAGTAGGCGCACGGACGTGGCGGTGCAAGATACTCTCCGGGGACCCAGACGTAGCGATTGCCGTCCCAGCGGTGGTAACCCGCGCGCCAGGCATAGCCCGGGCCGGGTGCAATGGGCCGATGCGCACATACACCTGCGCATTTGCCGCGGCCGGAGCCAATGCTGCTGCCAAAAGAGAAAGGGCGAAGACTTTGCGCATTTGGGGAACACTCCTTGCTCGCAGATCGACAAGCAGTCTGCGAGTCACAGGAGTTCAACCCGCGAAGGCGTGGCGGGTTGCGCACAATCCGTCCAAAAGCCGCTCGCAACGCGGGAACAAACTAGTGCGTCAGCGGTGTCTAAGCCTGCAGAGTGAGCGAGAGCACTCGCACCGCCGGCGGTGGCATTTTCTAGCATCTGAACCAAATGCAAGAGGACTGCAGGCATCTGCGGTTTGCAGTTCAGTCGTCAGCGGTCTTACTGTGAAAGGAGCAGCCCGTGGGAGCAGCGGTCATGAACCACCTCGCCAATCCGGCCAATGTTTTCGCGGAACCACTGCACCGGTTCGCGGCCGACGCGCACACAGGCCCACGGCCTGAAGACGCGGCTATCGTCGCGGCGCTGCAGGCCGGGTCTGAAGAGGCGTTCTCGCAACTGATCGCGCAGTACAGCGCGCCGCTCTATTCGTTGATCGCGCGGTCGCTGCCGAATTCGGCGGATGCCGCGGACATCACGCAGGAAGTCTTCATCAAGATCTTCCGTTCCATTGGTGGCTTTCACGGCGACAGTAGTCTGCGCACCTGGATCTACCGCATCGCGCTGCACGAATCCTCCAACAGCAAGCGCTGGTGGTCGCGCCATAAGAAGCAGGAGGTCACGATCGACGGCGACTCCGCCGATGAGCATGACGAAGGATGGTTCCCGCTACGGGACACACTTGCCGACACCCGGGTCTCGCCCTTCGAGCATGCGCGCCAAAGTGAACTGCGTGGCGTCGTCGAAGCCGCTTTGCGCGAGGTTCCGGAAGTGTTCCGCACGGTGGTCATTCTGCGGGAGATCGAGGGCATGGCCTACGACGAAATTGCAGACATTCTCGCGATCAACATCGGTACGGTAAAGAGCCGCTTGTTACGAGGCCGTGCCGCGCTCCGGAAATTGCTGGGCGTGCGACTGCCGGAGTTTATCCAGCATTCTACTTCTCCCAAAAAGGCGACACGCGGTGAATCCGCAGCGGCTGTCGCAACATCGAAGGGAGCGTAACGAATGCCGATTTTAGACCAGCTCGGGAAAAACATCTTTGGCGGTAAGCCTGGGCCCGACGACACAGCCATCGCCATGCCAGACGAGACCATCCACGAGCGCGCAGAGACAGACGCCGCTCTCCGCGCCATCGCCCCGGTAGCTATGCCAGCCGACCTGCAATTACGGCTGCGCCTTGCTGTGTCGCACGAGCGGGTACGTGCGGGACGCCAGTGGTCCGGCCGCATTGCCCATCGGTGGCACTTGGTCCGCGAAAATACACTTAGCCGAGTAGCCGTTCAAGGAGCCCTAATGGCCACCGCTGCGCTCTTGCTGCTGGGTGCGGGTGCAAGCCTGATTGCTGTCGCGCCGCAGCAGGCGGTCGAGGCGAACGATGTGCCGCTGGTCGGCTTCTCTGCGCCAAAATACCTCTATTCCAGCTCTGGGCTTATGCAGCCCATCGGATCGGCCGACCAGGTGCCGCTCACCATTGAGGCGAAGATCAACAGCACGGGCCGCATCTACGACTACCGTGTCCTGTCGGGTACGTTGTCTCCGGCGAGCGACGTTGTGTTGCGCGAACGCATGCTGAGCAGTGTTTTCCGTCCAGCAAAATTCTTCGGTGAGCCGGTGCAAGGGACTGTGGTGCTGACGTTTGCGGATGTGGACGTACACGGCTAGCACTCCGCCGCAAATCAGCATCCAAAGGGACATTTGCAGGAGTGTCCCCATTGCCTCAGAACTACCTTCGCTATTCTCCCGATGTCGAGCAGCCCGCGCGCGATGAACACGTAATTTTCGACGAGCTCTCGCGCACCATGCAGCACATTACGCGCAGCATGGCCGCGCGCTACCGTCACGCTTATCGGCCCGTCCACGCGAAGTCGCACGGCGTGCTGCTGGGCACGCTTGAGGTGCTGCCCAACCTCCCGGAGCATTTGGCACAGGGGCTGTTCCGAAAAGCCGCGTCGTACCCGATTTTGCTGCGCTTCTCCACCAATCCCGGCGACATGCTGGCGGACAACGTTTCCAGCCCGCGCGGCCTCGCGCTGAAAGTTCTCGGCGTGGATGGGGAAAAGGTCTCGAACCATGCGGGCAAGCCAACGCAGGATTTTGTCTGCATCAATACCAACGTATTCGGCGCACCCGATCCTGCGGGATTTCTAAAGCAGATCCAGCTCTTCGACAAGAACCTGGAGACGAGCGAAGGCGTGAAGCACGCGGTCTCCGTCGCTGCGCGCGCAACCAACGCTGTCTTGAAGGCCGTTCACCTGAACTCCTCCACGCTGGAGGGTATCGGCGCGGCTGCGGTGCACCCGCTGGGCGAGAGCTTCTCCACGGTGGCACCCCTCCGCTTTGGCGATTACGTTGCCAAGATCGGCTTTGCCCCCGGATCGCAGAACCTGAAGGATCTTACGGGC
>CALMAP010000083.1:3554-4160 GCA_937859825.1 uncultured Terriglobus sp.
AGGACAACACCGCGCTCGAACTCGAGATCAAGAAGTGCTTCCGCAAGGAAGACGCCGTGTGGGACGTAAAGGTCCAGCTTGCGCTTGACGAAGCCTCCACCGCCGAGGACGAGAAGGACTTTCCCATCGAGCGCGCCGACAAGGCCTGGCCGGAAGAAAAAAGCCCGTGGCAGACCGTCGCCCGCATCGTCGTTCCGGCGCAGGACAGCTACTCCGACGCGCGGCAGCTCTTCGTGGACGAGCAATTGAGCTTCTCGCCCTGGCACGCGCTCGCAGCGCACCAGCCATTGGGTGGCATCATGCGCAGCCGCCTGAAGGCTTATGAGGAGGCGATCAAGTACCGTGCGCAGCGCAATGATCGTGAGGTGGTTGAGCCTGCTTCGGCGGATGTGATCCCGGCTTAGAGTCTGCGTGAACCCACTATGGGGTAGCCGTCCTCGACATCTTCAGGTCGGCTTATCCCGTTCTCAAGAAGTGCCAAACCTTTCTTGCGGGTTTGCCAAACCCAACGAGCAAACATGAAGAATGTCGCAGCAGGCACAATCAAAAGTACTAGGGTGTATCTACATATAGCTTTAGATGGAGCCATGCACATGCGAGTGCGGT
>CALMAP010000084.1:0-3633 GCA_937859825.1 uncultured Terriglobus sp.
TCCAACAAATACAAGACCAACCTGGAAAGACTATATGTAGATACGCCCTAGGTCTCTTCCAGTTCCCTCGTCCGATTGCAGCTTGTGTCGTCCGGCAGCATCCAAACAGCTTATGAAGAAACAGAATTACCGTGTGGCTGTGGTTGGAGCAGCTTCTCTGCTGGGCCGTGAAATCGCGGAAGAACTCGCCAGCGGCCTGATGGCTGCGGCGGACGTGGTGCTGCTGGACGACGAAGCCGAGATGGGCAAGTTGGAAGAGGTCGGAGGGGAAGTGACCTTCCTTCAGAAGATCGAGCCGGCTGCTTTTGAAGACGCCGACGTCGCGATCTTCGCCACACGCGAAACCGCCGAGAAGCATTGGAAGACGGCGCTGCAGCTTGGCGCAGCCGTTGTGGATGCGACAGGTGTTCTCACCGGCGTGCCGGTGCGGCTGCCGCAGGCGGGCGAGATGACGGGCGCTCCGGGATCAAGCGCGTTTGCGCCGCTCGATCTCTCCACCAGCGTTGTCACCATCGCTCACCCTGTCGCAGCGATGCTGGCGTTGATGCTGCATCGCATTGCGCGCCGCGCCGGTGTGACTGCGGCCTTTGCCACGGTGCTGCAACCGGCCAGTGAGAACGGCGCCGTCGCGCTGGACGAATTGCATCAGCAGACGGTCAATCTGCTGTCGTTTCAGGACGTGCCAAAGGACCAGTTCGATGTGCAGGCTGCGTTCAACCTGCTCTCGCGCTTCGGAGAGGACGCCAAGGCGCAGATTGCTTCAACCGCCGAGCGAGTTCAGGCGCAATTACAGTCTCTCCTGCCAGACACGAAGCGGCCAGTCACGCAATGGCTGCAGGCGCCTGTCTTCCACGGCTTCGGTGCTTCGCTTATGGTCACGCTGGAACAGCCGGTAAGCACTTCGGACATGGCGGCGGCAATTCGAGGCGAGCTTATCACCGTAATTGAAGGTGAGGACGAGCCTCCCAGCAACGTCTCGGCGGCTGGGAACGGCAGCGTTCTGGTGCAGGTGCGTTCGGAACCGGCGAACGCGTCTGAGAGCGACACATTCGTCTTCTGGCTGGTTGCCGATAACCTGAAGCTCGCCGCGCAAACAGCGGTAGCCAGCGCGGTAGAACTTACACGGCTGCGCCCCCTTGGTGCCGTGCAGTAGGGCCGGAGAGCTTACTTTGACGCGTATTTTTTCGTGTCGACCTTGGTGTTGTAACGGATGTGCGAGTCCGTCGCCGTCCGTTTATCACCTTCGGGCGTGGTGGATTCCTGCTTGAGGGAGATGCCGCGTGCAGGGTCGATCCAGATGGTCACGTGCGTGAACATGTTGCGCACGCCGGGGTCTTTCGCGACCAGGTCGAGCTTGTCTGTCAGCACACTTGCACCGCCGTCGGAAAGTGTCTCGGTGCCGAGCAGCTTGATCTCCCACACGCGCTCCAGGTCCTTGCCGCTGCCGCCAAAGCCGAGGGTCAGGAAGCTTTCCGAGCGCACCCGGTCGTTGCTGGTGCCGAACTTCGTCGTCTGTTTCGTCGAAGGATCGTAAAGGGTACCCAGGCCCTTGTCGAAGTGAATGAACTTCTTTCCGGGAGACGTAATCACGGCGCCCATCTCAGTGCCACCGCCACTGCGAATAAAGTAGATCGATCCTGATTGCGAGGACGTGTCGCGCACCACGCGCTCGTAGAAGTCCCACTTCAGGTCGGCCTCTGCAGACTTGAAGTTTGCGGAGGCAGTGTCGAGCTGCCGCAGCACCTTGTCCAGCGCGGGATCGGTGGCCGCGTGGGCGATGGCGCAGGTCAGTGTGAGGGCAAGTGCGGCGAAGAACTTTCTGCTCATCAGGAACACTCCGTCTGCCGTTGCACGGCAGAACCTCATTCACATTATCGATGTGCCCACACGCGGTAGGCGCTTACCTGGCCGTCAGAAGCGAGCAGTGGTTCATAGCGCTCGATAATGACGTCTCCTGCGATGGGCTCGATCAGCCTGCGCAGCGCCCGTCGCGTCCGAATCTCTTCCGTGCTGCCGCCGCGAATACTGTTTTGCACATCCTCTGCGCGTACCTGGTAGACAAGTTCCCCTGCGCCATCGTTCTCCACGGTAATCAGCGAAGGCAGTTGGAACTGGGGCCGGTCACGATAGTTCATAAATCGCGGCGTGACAAAGATGAAGATCAGAATCAGCGTCACCATCACGTCGTAATGGAATGAACCGCGCTCATACGTCCAGAACAGATAGCCGCGAAGTGTGCGAAGCATCAGCCTGCCGCCCCGTTCTTCTGTGCCTTGCTGCCGGCGGAGATGGGTGGCTGCGGTCCGATGTACTGCTGCCCGCCCATGTAGGGCACCAGCGCCTCGGGGACGCGAATGCTTCCGTCGGCCTGCTGGTAGTTTTCCAGTATCGCGAGATAGGTGCGGCCGACGGCCAGTCCGGAACCGTTCAGTGTGTGCAGGTACTCCGATTTTTTGGCGCCTGCGGGCCGGTAGCGGATGTTTGCACGCCGCGCCTGGAAGGCTCCAAAGTTCGAGCAGGAACTGATCTCCCGGTATAGGCCCTGGCCAGGCAGCCATACTTCAAGGTCGTAGGTCTTCGCTGAGGCGAAACCCATGTCGCCAGTGCAGAGCAGCATGCGGCGGAAGGGCAAGCCAAGGTGCTTCAGCACATCCTCCGCGTCGGTGGTGAGACGTTCATGCTCCTCTTCGCTCTTCTCTGGTATCGTGAACTTCACCAGCTCTACCTTCTGGAACTGGTGCTGTCGAATCATGCCGCGCACGTCGCGGCCATAAGAACCTGCCTCGGAGCGGAAGCAGGAGGAGTACGCGCAGAGTGAGATCGTGAGCGCGTTCTCGTCCAGCGTTTCATCACGGAAGAGATTGGTCACAGGCACTTCCGCCGTGGGCACCATCCAGTGGTCGTTTTCCTGCAACTCGCCCTGCGTGTACGGGCCCTTGTCGTCGCAGTGAAACAGGTCTGCCGCAAACTTGGGAAGCTGGCCCGTGCCGAAGAGCGATTTGGAGTTGACCATCACCGGCGGTAGCACCTCGGTATAGCCGTGCTCGCGCGTGTGCAGGTCGAGCATGAAGTTCGCGAGCGCCCGCTCAAGCCGTGCGCCCGCGCCGTAGTGCACCACGAAGCGTGAGCCTGAGATCTTGGCCGCGCGGTCGAAGTCGAGGATGTTCAGCGCCTCACCAAGCTCCCAATGCGGCTTCGGTGTGAAGTCGAACTGCGGCCTGTTCCCGTTTTCGTGAATCAGCGCATTCCCGTGCTCGTTCGCGCCTACCGGTACGGAGTCAGAGGGCAGGTTCGGCAACGCCTCCAGGATGCTGCGCATAGAAGTGTCTGCGGCCTGGGCGGCTGTTTCCAGCGACTCGGAACGCTCGCGAAGGCTGCGTACCTCTTCGGTCAGCGAAGCGGCGTCTTCACCAGAACGCTTGCGGCGCCCAATCTCTTCCGAGAGCCGGTTACGCTGCGCTTTCAGCGATTCCACTTCGGTAATGGCTTCGCGGCGGCGCGCGTCGAGGCTGGCAAAGTCGCTAAGCAGGGCCTGCGGATCGGCGTTGCGTGCGCGCAGGGCGGCTTCCACGGCGGGCAGGTTGGCCCGCACAAATGCGAGGTCGAGCATGCATCTATCGTAAACGGGCGCGC
>CALMAP010000084.1:3643-7234 GCA_937859825.1 uncultured Terriglobus sp.
GCGCTGTGTCGTCCGGCAGGAATGCAAGGGGAGACGTGGATGCTCATTTGCTGGCCACGCGGGTATGCTTCCAGATATGCGAGTTCTGACCCGCGCCTGGATTGCCGCCTCCCTTTTACTGTGCCCGCAACTTTCGCGGGCCGATGCTTACAGCGGCACGCCCAAGCTGGCAATCATTCTCGTCTTCGACCAGATGCGTGGCGACTACCTTGACCGTTACCGCGCCGACTTTCACGCAAAGAACGGGTGGAACCTGTTCCTGCAGCAGGGCGCGCATTTCACGGACTGCTACTACGACTATGCCAACCTGGTTACGGCGGCAGGCCACTCCACCATTGGCACGGCAAGCTACACCAATGGGCATGGCATTCCGCTGAACCAGTGGTGGGTGCCGGGGCCAGATGGGAGGCCGCACGAGATCACCAGCGTGGAAGACAGCCGCTACTCGCTCGTGGGCGTGCCTGCCGGGACTGCGACCTCTCCGGGTGCCTCTCCCAAAAACGAGCGCGCCTCGACCGTGGGCGATGAGCTTGTGCTGGCCACGCAGGGAAGGGCCCGCGTCTTCGGCGTGTCGTTCAAAGACCGTGCTTCGATCCTGACTTCAGGCCACGCGACGAAAGAAGCTTTCTGGACCGATCACGCCTCAGGTGCGTGGATTACGTCGACATACTGGACCAAACAGCTGCCTGCGTGGGCAGCGAAGTTCAACGCCAGCGACCGCGCCGCCCGCGCCAGAAAAGAGGCGGGCGGGGTCAAGGGTGAATTCTATGACGAGGTAGGCCGCACACCTGCGTCTGTTAGCTACCAGCTTGACTTTGCCAAGGCACTGATCGAAGGCGAGCATCTTGGCCGCAACGAGACAGGTGTTACGGACATGCTCACGCTGTCCATTTCGTCCACCGATATCCTGGGGCATCGCTACGGTCCGGACTCGCCGCAGCAGCGCGCGATGCTCGACGCAGCGGATGGGCAGCTCGACGCATTCTTCACCTGGCTCGACAGCTACGTGGGCCTGAAAAACGTAATCGTTGCTCTCACGGGAGATCACGGCGTTGCACCTACCGAGCAGCAGTCTGCGCAACTCGGTTTGCCCGGCAGGGCTTTCTCCGCGACAACGCTGCTGGATTCTGTGGAGACCGCGCTGGAGAAGCGGTTTCCGCAAGTGGACCGCAAGGGCCGGAGATTGGTGTTAACGCCCGAGCTCCCCTGGCTGCAGATCGATCCGGAGCTGTTTGCCGCTGGTGGAGTGAGTGAGCCTGATGCGGAGAACGCGACGGCAGAGGCAGTACAGGACTTCTACGACGCGCAGGCAGCCGAAGCCGACCGCCACGCCGTGTCTGACACACGCCTGCCCGAGCCCATGCGGCTGAACTACGTGTACACGGCCACGCAGCTTCGCACCGGCGCGGTGCCAGATACGGAGTCCGGCCGCCGTGAACTGCGCAGCTATTCTCCCTACGTGCGCTGGGCGGTCCACCTGAACCTGGGTGTGTTCAACTATCCTGGCTCGGCCACAGGCGCTGGTCACTACTCGCAGAATGCCTATGACCGTCACGTACCGCTGGATCTCTTCGGCGCGGCTTTCCTTCCCGGAACCTACCACGACCCGGTTGCGCCAGTGGACATCGCCGCAACGTTTGCATCGCTGCTGCGTGTCAATCAGCCTTCCGCAAGCGTGGGGCATGTGCTGGTGCAGGCGATGCGTCCGGAACACGAGACCCCGGCAGGACAATGAAGCCGCCGGAAACATCCACGCCGGACATGGCTGTGAATCTCGCTGGCGTGCGGCTGCGTAATCCCGTGATTGCCGCCAGCGGAACCTTTGGCTATGGCGTGGAATTCGCCGACATTCTCGGGCTCGACCGCATCGGCGCATTCGTAACGAAGGGGCTTTCACGCACACCGATGGAGGGCAATCGCGCACCCCGCATCATTGAAACGGCCAGCGGCATGATCAATGCAATCGGCCTGCAAAACGTGGGAGTGCAGGCCTTCGTACAGGAGAAGCTGCCTGCCATTCGTGCCTTGCGCAATACGGTATGCATTGCGAACGTCTTCGGCTTCAGCGTGGAGGACTGTATCGCGGTGATTCGCGTGCTTAACGAAGTCGATGGCACTGCGATGTACGAGCTGAACGCAAGCTGCCCCAATACCAAACACGGCGGCATGGTCTTCGGCACCGACCCCGAAGCGCTGGCGGAACTCGTCTCACGCTGCCGGGCTGTGTCCACGCGTCCTCTCATCGTGAAGCTGTCGCCCAATGTGACCAGCATCGCCCTGATGGCGAGAGTGGCACAGGAGTGCGGCGCGGATGCGATCTCGCTGGTGAATACCTTTGTCTCGCTCGCGATCGATGTGAAGACGCGTAGGCCGCGCATCGCAAACGTGACCGGCGGCCTCAGCGGTCCAGCCATCAAGCCCATTGCCGTCCGCATGGTATGGGAGGCGGCGCGCGCGGTGCGCATTCCGGTCATCGGTATGGGTGGCATTTTGAATGCCGAAGATGCTGTCGAGTTCATGCTCGCGGGAGCTACCGCGGTAGAGGTCGGCACGGCGAGCTATGCCGATCCACGCGCGGTTGAGAAAATTGCGACCGGCTTGAAGAAGTGGTGCGTAGCCAGCCAGGTTGCGCGTGCCGCCGACCTGACCGGTGGCATGCGTCTGGACTAAGCAACCACCGCATTCAAGAGTGTGCAATCCTGCGCGGATACAATCCGCTTATGAACGACGGAAAGAAGGTAGACCGCGCGCTGCTCAGCGTGACGGACAAAAGCGGCCTGGTGGGATTTGCGCGGAGACTTAGCGCGCTTGGCGTGGAACTGGTGTCGACCGGTGGCACCTCGAAGGCACTTCGCGATGCGGGCCTCTCCGTGCGTGACGTCAGTGATCTCACCGGCTTTCCTGAAATGCTGGACGGCCGTGTCAAGACGCTGCACCCGAAGGTGCATGGCGGCATTTTGCACATGCGTGAAAATCCGGAGCACGTTGCCGCGGTCGAGCAGCACAGTATCGAGCCGATCGACATGGTCGTGGTGAACCTGTATGCCTTCGAGAAGACCGCCGCAAAGTCCGGCGTGCGGTTCGAAGAGATCATCGAAAACATCGACATTGGCGGCCCCAGCATGGTGCGCTCTGCAGCCAAGAATTTTAATGATGTTGCCATCGTGACGAGTCCCTCAGACTACGAGGCAATTGTGTCCGAGATGGAGAGCAGCGGGGGTGCGCTCTCGCTCGCCACGCGATGGCGGCTTGCGCGGGCGGCGTTTGCGACCACGGCAGCGTACGACACGGCAATCGCTAACGCTCTCGAAGGGATCGAGCCGGCATCTGCGAGGCAGGAAGTACCGAAAGCCATGCCCGCCGCGCTTCGGTTGAACCTGCCGCTGAAGCAGACGCTCCGTTATGGCGAGAACCCGCACCAGGCGGCGGCGCTTTATTCCGATGGCACCGGCAAAGGCATCGCGAACGCTAAGCAACTGCAGGGCAAAGAGCTCTCCTTCAACAATCTTGTGGACCTCGACGCCTGCTGGGAACTGGTCAGTGAGTTCGACCAGACTGCGGCGGTCATCATCAAGCACACCAACCCCTGCG
>CALMAP010000085.1:0-5690 GCA_937859825.1 uncultured Terriglobus sp.
CTGAAAGCCGGTTTTGTTGTTCCATCTACGGTTAGCGGCCAGCACGGGCGTAAAGACAGCGACGCGAAGCTCACATGAGATACTGTGGCACGGCATGTACAAGCGCATTCTTCTCAAGATTTCTGGCGAAGCCCTGGCGGCAGGTCGCGGTTTCGGCATTGACGCAATTTTTGTGACGCGCGTAGCTTCTGAAATCGTGGAACTTGCTCGAGGCGGATGCCAGGTCGGCATTGTGGTCGGTGGTGGCAATTTCTTCCGTGGCGTGGCGGAACAGGCCGTACACATGGACCGGGTCGCCGCAGATCACATGGGAATGCTGAGCACAGTCATCAACGGAATCGCGCTGCAGGATGCAATCGAGAAGTTGGGTGTGCCTTGCCGGGTGATGAGCGCCATTGAAATGCACGAGGTTGCTGAACCGTACATTCGCCGCCGCGCCATCCGGCATCTTGAAAAGGGTAGGGTGGTCGTGTTCGGCGCCGGCACAGGCAATCCTTATTTCTCGACCGATACTGCGGCCGCATTGCGCGCAATGGAAATCCGAGCCGATGTTCTTCTGAAGGCCACATCCGTTGACGGTATCTACACTGCCGATCCCAAGAAAGACGCAAACGCGACAATGTTTGCCTCAATCACGTACATGGACATCATTCAGAAAAACCTGCGGGTCATGGATACGTCAGCCGTGAGCCTCTGCAATGACAACCGTATGCCGATGATCATCTTTTCAATGCGGGAGCAGGGAAACATTGTCCGTGTAGTGCAGGGTGAAAAGCTGGGGACTCTGGTAGTGAGCCAGATCGAAGGCTGAACAGCAGATGCCGTACAAGCCGCTGCCGCACATGCTTGCTCCAGACCGGCGTCCTCCGTTGCCTGGTCTTACCGGCATACGAACGTTTCTTGCGATCGGCATTCTGTTTTTTCATTACACGCCTCCGCATGCGACATACGTGCGTCCGATTATCGAGGCAGGGTTTACTTATATCGGCTGCTTCCTTTTGATTAGTGGCTTTGTGCTGAGCTACAACTATGCGCATAGGTCTGAAACGTTGAAGGTTGGGCGTTTCTATGCTGCTCGTGGTTCACGTCTTTATCCGGTATATCTACTGTCGCTACTCGTCTCGCTGGGTATGCTGCATGCGGAATGGCTGGCACGTCCTCACGGTGAATTCTGGCCCGGTTTTGTGCTGACTCCGCTACTGCTGCAGGGCTGGAGCCCCACGCTGGCGACCTTCTGGAATACGGTGGCGTGGACGCTCTCCACGGAAGCGATGCTCTACCTTGCTTTTCCATTCCTCAACCGCTTCCGTTGGTGGCCGAAGGAGCCACAAAAGCTGCTCGCAGTTTTCTTCGGGTGCTGGTTTGCCGAACTGCTTCTTCCTATCGCATATATGCTGTTTAACCCGGATGGGCTGCACCACATTGATCGTTACTCCTCGGCTTATTGGTTACGGCTATATAAGTACACACCGCTGGCCTATGTTCCCATTTTTATGGCTGGAGTTACACTGGGCAGGCTGAACAACGCGCTGCACCTTACGGATCGCACCAAGATGTGGATGGCGCTCGGTACCGGGATCTTCATTCTGCTTGTGTTCTACATCGCTGTGCCACACCTGCCGTATGTCCTGTTGCATGGCGGATTGTTGACGCCGGTATTTGCCATGCTGATCGTCGGTCTGACGGGCGTGCACTGGATATCAAAAGCTATGGGCTGGGGACCGCTTGGCATCTTCGGGCGCGCCAGCTTCTGTCTTTACCTGCTCCACTTCAACACATGGACGCTGCTCCATGAGCACAACGTGCCGCAGCACCTGCATGTAGAGGCCTGGGATCCCTACTTTTCCTACGCTCTCATTCTGGTCGTGGCGTACCTGGCGTACCGTTTCGTCGAGAGGCCGGTGCAGGGCTACCTTTTGACGAACTTTGTCTACAAAGCGCCACCTCCACCACAGCCGCAGCCACCGCTTGGATAGATCGGGCAAGCAGTGCTGCAGGTCATGCGTGACATTTCTGGAAAATCTGCCATACTGTCGCTGTAACCCCTGACAATTTCTGGGCCGTACTTTAGGCCTGACTGATCGCACACGTTTGTGTCTCTCTAGTCCACGCTATGACTGCGCGGCCTTTGCATCGGCTGGCAGGCATACCTGTATCGATGAGTTAACTGAAGGAGCCGTTGCAGATGTCGATGACCCGTCGCAGTTTCCTGATGCGTGTTGGCCAGGCCGGAGGATACTCCGCCGCTTTCACCACCATGCAGTCCCTCGGCCTGATGCCCATGAAAGCGACTTCCGCTGAGCCGATTGCGGCAGCTGCAGGGTCAGGCAAGGGTGTCAAGGTCGTTGTTGCGGGTGCAGGAATTGGCGGCCTGGTCTCAGCGTATGAACTACGCAAACTGGGTTACGACGTAACGCTGCTGGAGGCAAGGGAGCGTCCAGGGGGCCGCAACTTCACAGGCCGCAAGGGAACGGTAGTGGAGTTCGTGGACGGCGAAAAGCAGACCTGTACCTGGGACGACGGGAACTACCAGAACCTCGGGCCCGGTCGTCTGCCGTCCGTTCACGGAACCATGCTGGGTTACTGCCGAGAGCTCGGCGTTCCCCTGGAAGTTGAAATCAATACTTCACGCTCCACGTTTCTGCAGAACGACAATGCGAACGGCGGCAAGCCCGTTGTGCAGCGGAAAGCAGTCAATGACACCCGAGGTCACGTGAGTGAGTTACTTGCCAAGTCCATCAGCAGCGGTGCATTGGACAAGGAGCTGACCAAAGAAGACCGCGAGCGCATGATCACGTTCCTGAAGCTGTATGGCCCCCTTGATAAGAATGCCTCCTATGTCGGCTCGGACCGCGCGGGTTACAAGCAAATTGCAGGGGCCGGGCCGCAAGTCGGCGTCTTTGACGATCCGATCGACATGCACACGCTGCTGGACGAAAACTTCTGGGGCGGTGTGCTCTATGAGGAGACGTGGGACTGGCAGGCAACAATGATGCAGCCGGTCGGCGGCATGGACCGAATCCCGTATGCGTTTGCGAAGAGCCTTGGGAAGACGGTGATCTACAACGCACCGGTTTCTGAAATCAAGAAGAGGGGCAAAGGTGTCCAGGTGAGTTACAAGCAGGGCAGCGCGACGAAGACGATCGACGCGGACTACCTGATCTGCGCGATGCCCTTAAGTGTCCTGAAAACAATTCCGAACGGCCTCTCTGCGAACTATAAGACAGTTGTCGAAGGTTCGACGTATGCAGGTTCTTACAAAATTGCGTGGCAGTCTCGCCGCTTCTGGGAGCAGGACTACAACATTTATGGCGGACTTTCGTTCATGAATCCCGGTCCGACCACGATCGTATGGTACCCATCCGCCAACCTGATGGCACCAAATGGCATTCTCGTCACAGGATATGAGGACGAAAGCAACTGGGGCTTCAACAAGCTGAGTACCAAAGAGAAGTTTGAAAAAGCCCGTACGCAGATGGAGCGTATCCACCCTGGGCACGGTAAGGAACTCACACAGCCACTATTCTGTGGATGGAAGCGTGTGAAGTGGAATGAGGGGTCCTGGATACGCTCCTATGGAACCGGCGTAGTGGGATATGACGTAATTACGGAACCGGATGGGCCTATCTACTTCGCAGGTGACCACACCAGCCACATCGTGGGCTGGCAGGAAGGTGCGGCACTGAGTGGAAAGAGGGCGGTGCAGATGATCAGCGACAGGGTCAAGGCGGCGCGGCTTGCAGGCGCAACCCCGGCGGTCCAGGCATAAATCGTTCTATTGAGAAAGCGAGGAAGCTATGAAATTGATTGTTGCATGTGTGCTTAGTGCGGCTGCTATGACGGTCCAGGCGCAGGTCGTTGTGAAACATATCCAATCTGACAAGAGCCCGATAGCTACGGGCGTTTGGGCTGGCGACACGTTTTATCTGAGCGGACAGTTGCCAAATCCTGTTACACCAGCGGATGCCGCCAAAGGCACACCCGCGGATTGGGGAGACACGAAAGCACAGTCTTACAGCGTGTTCACCAAGATACAGGCGTTGCTCAAGGAGCAGGGACTCGACATGAAAGACGTCGTGAAGATGACTGTCTTTCTTGCTGCCGATCCCAAGCTGGGCAAACTTGACTTTGCAGGACTCCAGGCGAGCTACACGCAGTTTTTCGGCACCAAAGACCAGCCAAATAAGCCGGCGCGCTCCGCCATGCAGGTGGCCGCTCTGGTCTCACCCACCGCACTGGTCGAGATTGAAGTAATAGCCGTTCGTTCGAAGTAGTGCGTCAAGATCTCCGGGACGGCCGCCGCAGGTTGCGGTCAGGCCGACTGCGTGAACGGGAACTTTAAATTTTCTTTTCCTATTGACATGTTTTTGACTTGTCCGTAGTATCGGACTTACATTCCACACATAGTTGCAAGTGACACTATTCTTTGTAGTCGAGTAGAGGTTAGTTGCATCACAGCACTAAAAACGCAAGATCCTGCTTTCGCGGTTCGCATGCGTTTGTCGTAGTCGACGTATCTCTGTATCTGCACCAGGCAGTTTGCAAAGAAGCACCGTTCGTCACTCGGAAGACCCAACGTCTTCTCAGTAGCACAACAGTGAGCAGCCGGCCCAACCTTCCGGTCTGCAAGCATGACTCGATCCTACAGTTTCTGCTGCTCCAGTAAGCGCACAACATAAGCAAGGCCGCCATGATGCGGTCTGCCATGCAACTTACAGGCGTGCCGCACCATGTGCAGGCGTCTGCAAGGGCCTGCATCTTCGCATTCCGTTTTCGCGGGATGTAAGCGCAGTTGTCTCAGTAGTTAAGTCTCAGGAGGCTTTCGTTTGACTCGATTCTTACGACTTTCCCAGCTTATTTCCATTGCACCGGCAGCAGTTCTTATGTGTGCCGCGCCGCTTGCCGCGCAGTCGTATTACGGAACGCTGAAGGGTCTTGTGAAGGATCCTCAAGGCGCAGCCCTACCCAACGCGGAGGTCACCTTGGTGGAAGAATCCACCAAAATAGAGCGCAAGACGACTACTTCCGGCTCAGGCGAGTATGTATTCAATGCGGTAGATCCCGGCACCTTCACCATCCGTGTAAAGCAGGAAGGTTTTACCGAATACGAGCGCAAAGGCGTTACGGTACAAACACAGCAGACGGTGGCAATCGACGTGCCACTCTCTGTCGGTAGTTCGTCCACCGTGGTTGAAGTTACCAGCGCGGAGCCTGTGATCGATACATCCACCGCGCAGAACGGGCAGGTCTTCGATTCGCAGAAGCTCGTGGATCTTCCGAACCTCGGCCGTAACCCTTTCCTGCTTACGAAACTGAATAACAACGTGACCGCCACGGGCGATCCGCGATTCAACCGATTTCAGGACCAGTCCGGATCTTCCGCGATTTCAATCGCCGGCGGCCCGGTCAACATGAACAATTATCTGATCGACG
Organism: uncultured Terriglobus sp.; assembly: GCA_937859825.1. GTDB lineage: Bacteria > Acidobacteriota > Terriglobia > Terriglobales > Acidobacteriaceae > Terriglobus. The sequence continues at coordinate 5,434 of CALMAP010000085.1, forward strand.
GCGTACCGATTACGGACTTTTCCAATCGTGCGGTGATCATTCCTTCGGTGGAATCGGTTCAAGAAATGAAGACGCAGGCCAATACCTATGACGCGGAGGCAGGACGCACGGGCGGCGGTGTTTTCAATACGCTGCTCAGGTCAGGAACCAACACCCTGCATGGCAACCTGTACGGTTCCACGCGGCAGACCAACTGGTCCGCGAATACCTGGATCAACAATAATCAGGGCAAGGCACGCCCCACAATCACACAGTAC
>CALMAP010000085.1:5700-8192 GCA_937859825.1 uncultured Terriglobus sp.
CTTCAGGCCTGACGATCTATGACCCGGCTACCACGAACGCAACCACCGGTATCCGCCAGCCATTCGCTGGAAATGTGATTCCCACCAACCGCATCAATGCAGTCGGCGCGCGCATTCTTGCAGGACTACCGGTCTGCGGTGCGGGTTGTAATCCGAATGTGACGTACGGCACCAACAATTTCGCACCGACTGATTTACTCGGAGACCGCGCCGATGAATTTATCAGCAAGGTCGATCTGCAAGTTACAAAATGGTGGCTCGCGAACGGAAGCTACCTTCACTACGGGTCCAAGGAACCTGGAGGCAATCCCCTCGGTTCCTTTGCCGGTGGAACAACGGCCTACCTGCTCTACCGTAAAGTTGATGCGTTTCAGCAGAACAATGTATTCACCGTCAATCCGACGACCGTTGCGACCGTGAGTTACGGCCAGAATCGCTTTCCCAACAACACGCTCGATCTGACCAGCAACTACGACCAGGCGGCGAACCTTGGTCTACCCTCGGCCTATGCTTCCGCTCTGCAGAAGCAAGCATTTCCCGCCATCACGATGCAGACAGCCGCATCGTTCGGCACAAACAACTCAGGACCCGCGGTGTTTTACTCCCGTAATGCGGTGGCCTCGGTTGCCAAGAGTCTGGGCCGACACTCGATCAAATTCGGGTATAACTTCCGCACCATCTCAGTCGATTTCACCAATGTGAGCACCGCAAACGGCAGCTTTACGTTTCAGAACACATTTACCAGCCAGAACCCGAATGCAACATCACGCGTGGGCGGCGCCGATGTGGCCGACCTGCTGCTCGGCTACCCAAGCAGCGGATCGGTACAGACAGTTACCCCGCTGGCGCTCAACGTGAAATACAACGCTGTCTACTTTCAGGACGATATTCGCGTAAGCGACCGGCTCACCTTGAATGCCGGTCTGCGCTACGAACTGGAGCCAGGCATTCACGAGCGGCAGAACCACTACGCCGTGGGCTTCGACCAAAACGTGGCGAGCCCATTGCAGACTGCGTCCGGTGTAGCCACGCGCGGAGCCATCGAATTCGCAGCCCAGAATGGCTACAAGGACCATTGCTGCAACAATGGAGCGTTGAAGCTGGGGCCTCGTGCCGGGTTCGCCTACTCCCTTACACCGAAGATGGTGGCGCGTGGAGGCTACGGTGTGTTCTTCGCGCCGCTGTACTACAGCACCAGCGCATCGCTCGCGCCGGGGTACGCGCAGACCAACACGTATGTCGCTTCGAACGACAGCAACAAAACCCCAGCAAACTCAATAAGTAACCCGTTCCCAAATGGTCTGCAGGGCCCAACCGGCAATTCGCTTGGTCTCGCGCAGGGCATCGGCAGCAGCCTTACCGCAATCGACCAAACGCGGCGCAACCCCATCATTCAACAGTTCTCCTTCGACTTGCAGCAGGAGTTAGGTGCGGGATTATCGCTGGAACTAGGGTATGTGGGTGCGCATGGCCGCAATCTGCTGCCCTCAAACGGTGGAACGTACAACATCGACCAGGTCAATGCCGCCGCGATACCGTACGGTGTGGGGGCATGCCCCGCGAATCCTACCGGCTTGAGTGCTTCTGCATTCCTCTCCGCCAGCAGCCCAAACCCGTATGCGGGCAGAGGCGGAGCGGGTGTGATCGCAGCCACCAATGTTTCCAACGCGCAGCTTTGCAGGCCGTTCCCGCAGTTCAGTTCCGTGGCCATTCAGCCCGGCGTGTCTAAGTCGAACTATAACTCGTTCATTCTCAATGCGCGGAAGCGTTATGCGAAGGGTTTCTCCATCACCACGGGGTATACGTGGTCGAAAAACATGGACAGCCAGTTCACCCAAACCAGCAGCCTGAACGTGGGTGCGGCAAGCGGGCCGCAGAACGTCTACAACATTAATGGAACAGGCGGCGAGTACTCGCTCGCCATCAACGACATTCCGCACCGCTTTACCTTCGGCGGTTCGTGGGACCTGCCCTTCGGCAAAGGCCGCGCTTATCTGAACGGCAACAGGTTGCTCGATCTGCTGGTGGGCGGCTTCCAGGGCAACATCACCTTCGTCGCTCAGGATGGCGGCCCGGTGCCGCTGCAGTCGTTCACCAATCAAAACTCGAGTCCGCTTGGCACTGCCGTGCAGCGGCCCAATCTGGTCGCAGGTGTGGCGCTGTGCACCAGCGGGTCCGTGCAGAGCCGGCTTACGGGATATTTCAACCGTGGTGCCTTCGCTGCGGTACAGCCCGGAGTCGGGGAGTTTGGCAACGCCCCGCGAACCACCGGTGCATGCCGCGCACCAGGGATGCGGAATGCGGACCTCTCCGTCTTCAAGGAGTTCCAGTTCGAGCGCGTCCACTTCCGTTTCCAGGCAGAGGCCCTGAACGCCTTCAACACGCCTTTGTTTGCACTCAACTCAGCCGGCCTGCGATACGCGGCGCTCACCACCAACGCAACGACGGGTGTTGTCACGAATCCGAACCCGTCGTTCGGGTCGGTGAACACC
>CALMAP010000085.1:8202-9789 GCA_937859825.1 uncultured Terriglobus sp.
CCGCCGCCCCCCCCCCCCCCCCCCCCCCCCCCCCCCCCCCCCCACGACGTGTTTTTGAAGTCAGCACGATTTTCAGCATCGCCGCTTTAAGAGCCGCATCCAAAAATACGACCGGCTTGCTCGGAGTTTCGGGCAGGCATACACTGAAAATAGTCGTTTTCCGGAGGTTCTGTCCATGGCTACTGCCGTTTCCACACCTGAGATTGTAGGCGGCCCTGAGGTCGTCACCGGTGCTGCACCCACGCAGCCAGTGAATCTCACACCTTCGGCAATCGTGAAGGTGAAAGAAATTATGGCCACGCAGGACCCACTTCCCGCTGGGCTGCGCATCGGTGTCGTGGGTGGAGGTTGCTCCGGCTTCCAATACTCCATGTCGTTTGAAAATGCGCAGGGGATGATGGACAAGGTCGTGCGCTTCGATGACCTGAAGGTCTTCGTGGACGCAACCAGCGCCATGTACCTGAATGGCTGCACGGTGGATTACGTCGAGACACTTGAGGCTGCCGGTTTCAAATTTGAGAACCCCCAAGTGAAGAGCACCTGCGGCTGTGGCTCTTCCTTCTCGGTCTAAAGCGCAACGGCAATTTTGCGAGGCCTCGCCGAATGGCGAGGCTTTTTGCTGGTCTGATATATGGTCCAACGTAGCAAGCGCATGCCCGTCTAAACTCAAGCAAGCAGCATGACAGACTTCGTCGTCAAACTCGCGGACGAACGTGGCCGGGTGCAGGAACAGACGCATCCTGCAGCCAGCGCGGAGGAACTGCGGGCGCGCTTTACCCAGGCAGGCTACCTCGTGTATTCGGTCAAGCCGCGGGGGCTGGTGGGCGGAGGCCGTCGCAAGAAGGTCAAGCTGCAGGGCTTTTTGGTATTCAATCAGCAGTTCGTCACGCTGATTCGCGCAGGTTTGCCGATTCCAGGATCGCTGGAATTGCTCGCCCGCCGGCAGAAGGACGAGAACTTCAAAGCGCAACTGGAGAACGTGGCTGCCCGGGTAAAGACAGGCGAGTCGCTCTCCGGCGCCTTTGACGCGCAGGGTGGGTTTCCGCTTATCTTCACCACAACGCTGCTGGCCGGTGAGCGGTCCGGCAATCTGGAAGAGGTGCTGCAACGCTACACCGATTTTCAGCGGATCGCACTGTCGACCCGCAAGAAGCTGACGTCCGCACTGGTCTACCCATCGTTGCTGATTACGCTGGTCGTGGGGCTGCTCATTTTTCTTCTGACCTTTGTGGTGCCCCGGTTCGCGCAGCTTTACGATCAGCTTGACGCAAAGCTGCCCGCGATCACCACCTTTATGCTTGCGGTCGGCAACACTGCGCAGGCCTACGGCCTTTATATCGGCGCGGCTCTCGTTGTGGGTGGATTCCTTTTGTATCGCTGGTCCAAAACGGACGCTGGTGCCAACGCGCTAGACAAGCTGCGTTTGAGTATTCCGCGGCTTGGAACCATCTGGCTGCGCTACCAGGTCGCCCTGTTTTCCCGAACGCTTTCCACCCTGCTCACAGGCGGCCTCCCGCTTGTTCCCGCGTTGGAGACGGCGGCGCGCTCCATCTCTTCGCGGCAGGTCTCGAATGCAGTATTTGCCTC
>CALMAP010000086.1 GCA_937859825.1 uncultured Terriglobus sp.
GGACGCCGGCCGTGAGCACCCCGGTGTGGGCGTCGGTCAGCGGCAGGGTCAGGTGCGGCTCGAAGGCGCGGGTCAGGTCCCAGTTGTCGATTACGAGCTTGTCATCGACGTACATGCGCTCGCCATTGCCTTCACCTGCGGCGGCCATTGCGACCAGGTAGGGGCCGGCCTGCTCCACGTTGTAGTACCCGGTGATGCGGCGCGAGGTCGCCTTGGGCGGAGCGCTGAAGAGCGCCATCAGGTCGTCAAGATTGTCGCTGATCGAATCCCAGCCAAGGCCGATGATGTTGATCGCTTTCATATCCGACTGCTTGCCCGCACCGCTCAGGGAGTCGTTCTCGAAAGTCTCGACCGTCACGCCGGGCTTGCCGTCCTGTGCGGCGGTCATGAACTTGGTGTCGCCGGCCAGCTTGGATAGCGTGGGCACACCCTCGTCGTACAGCACATTTACCTGCTGGTCGCCGACCAGGTTGCTGATGCCCTCGAGCGTGCTGATCGTATGGAAGGGAACCACACCCGCACTGCCTCCACCAACGGCAACGCCGGGATAGGCGTCCGGCCCTACGACGAGTACCGTCTTCACGGCAAGGCGGTCCAGCGGCAGAAGATTGTTTGTGTTCTTCAGCAGCACGATCGACTCGCGCGCGCTGCGCAAAGCGATGCGGTTGTTTTCACCATTGACAAGCGACAGGCTGGTGTTTCTCTGCTGTGCGTTTGCATCGAGCCAGCCGAAGCTCTGCGCTGTGGAGAGGATGCGGTTGATCTTTTCGTCGATGGTCGCCCGCTTGACCGCGCCACTCTGCAGCGCGGGCATCAGGTTCTTCCCGTTCATGAACTTGCCCGTAGGCATCTCCAGGTCGAGGCCGCCGTTGGCCGCAGCCACGCCGTCGTAGGTGGCGTCCCAGTCCGACATCATGATGCCGTTGAACTTCCACTCCTTGCGGGCAATCTCGGTGTTGAAGTAGCCGTTCTGCGTGGCGTGGGCACCGTTCACCAGGTTATAGCTGTCCATGATGGCGCCCACGTGGCCACGCTTCACCGCAGCTTCAAATGCGGGCAGGTAGATCTCGCGCAGCGACCGCTCATCCACGATGGAGTCGGAATCGTGACGCAGGAACTCGGAGTTGTTCGCGAGAAAGTGCTTCACCGTCGCGCTCACGCCCTGCTGCTGCATGCCGGTGATGTAGCCCACCGCCATCTCACCGGAGAGGAACGGGTCTTCCCCGAAGTACTCGAAGTTACGCCCGTTGCGCGGCGAGCGGTAGATGTTCACGCCTGGCCCAAGCATGAAGTGAACGCCACGTGCGCGGGCGGCGCGGCCGAGCCCCGCGCCCACCTGCATGGCAAGGTCGCGGTCCCATGATGCGGCGAGACCGATGCCGGCGGCGTACGTCGTGGATTGCAGGCCGCTGTTGGAGCGCGTGCCGTAAGGGCCATCGGACATTTCAAGGGCGGGCAGATTGAGTTCAGGTACAGCGCGAATGGCAAAGCCCGTACCGCCGATGTAGTCGATCTTCTGCTCGGGCGTCATGCGCTGCACGAGCGAATCGACCTTCTGCTGCTCGTCAGGGGTAAGCGCGTGCGGTGCCTGCGCATACACGTGTGCAAAGCCGCCACAGGCTGCAAGTGCAAGGGTGAGTCGAAGAAGCGAGCTGCCGCCGCGAACGTTCTGCTGCATAGAAAGCATGTGGGTCTCCTGCGCCGTCGCGTTTCGCGCGAACGCTTGCGACTACCAAACGAACACGAACGATCTATTGGTGGCAAGTCATGAGATGTGCAGATCGCATTACCGGGCCACAGCGGTCGTGCCGTAATTTCCGAAGTTGTAGTTCAAGCTCTTTCCGAAAGGCAGCAGCTTGTTCAGGTATTGTTCGACCCACCTGTCTGCTTCAGCAATTGAGGTTTTCGGCACGAAGACCACATCCCGCGCTTCCAGCAGGCCCGGTGCGTATGTGGTTTTCCCTCGCATGTAGCTGCGCAGATCAACGTATTGCAGTTGCGCCTGCCCCGCCGAACCACGGCGAACGATGACGATCCGCCTGGTCTTCGCCGTGTCCAGCAGGCCACCGGCAGCCAGCACAGCCTGCAACGGGTCCATGCCGGTGGTGAGTGTCACAATCCCCGGCAACTTTACCTCGCCACCCACATAGACCACGGCACCGTATTTGCGAACGGTCAGCGAGGGATGCGCGTCCGCCACGATGTGCGCATCGCGCAGGGCAGCGGCGACCTCCCGGGTAGATTCGGGAACGGTCTCCCCGGCGAGCAGCAGGTTGCCCGCGAACGGCAGGGCAAAGCGCCCGTCCGGGCCCACGGGACCGTCATGGTTCAGCTCAGGATTGAATGGGAAGGTGACGGAGAGCTCATCGCCGGGACCGATGCGGTACTCGGGCATGGCGCGCTGGCCGGCGGGGGCGCCGGGAATCGCCTGGGCCAGCAATGCGAGCGGCCCGCACAGCAGCAGAAGGAGCATGACCGACCGCAGGCAGTGATGAGGCCAGGACGGTACCCTTCGCCCTGAAAGCCCGTGACTGTATTCCCGCCATGTTTGCTGTGTCACGATGGTAGTATCGCCGAACGCCCGCCTTGGCGACAGCCACTTTGCACCCATGCCTGACCAGCCCATCGCCGCAGCGTCTGTACCGGATTTGCCCGAAGCGCCTCCTATCACCTACGGCATCGGTCTGCGCGATCTGCTGAACACGCTTTTCTACTATCGGCGCACGGCGCTGCGCGTGGCTCTGGGAGTAGTTCTGCTGGGTACGCTGCTGGCCCTGGTTCTGCCCGCCAGCTACACCGCCCGCGCGCGCCTGCTCACGCTGAACGCGGGTGTCTATGAC
>CALMAP010000087.1:0-2901 GCA_937859825.1 uncultured Terriglobus sp.
GCGTCCATGGGCAACTTCGCGTTTCATAACTGGCTGCTGGTAGAGATTTTCACGGACACGGGCCTGGTAGGTCTTGGCAACGCGGCACTCTCTCCCATGGTGACCAAGCAGCTTGTTGACATCTATCTGAAGCCGCTGCTGATCGGCGCGGACCCGTGGGACGTCGAGTACCTTTGGCAGCAGATGTACCGCCGCACACTGGCGTTCGGACGCAAGGGCGTGGCGCTCACCGCAATCTCGGCAGTCGATATTGCGCTGTGGGACCTGCTGGGCAAGGACGCGAAGCAGCCGGTCTTCCGCCTGTTGGGCGGACGGACGAAAGACAAGATTCCCGTGTACGCGAGCAGGCTCTATGCCATGCCCATCCCGGAGCTTCGCGCCGAGGCGCAGAAGTACAAGGACGAGGGCTACACCATGATGAAGCTGCGCTTCGGTTGGGGGCCGCTCGATGGCGCCGCGGGCATGCAGAAAAACCTCGAACTGGTACGCAATGTACGGGAGGTGGTGGGCGACGGCGTAGACATCATGGCCGACGCCTACATGGGCTGGTCACTGGACTACGCCAAGCGCATGCTGCCGCTGCTGGAGCCGTTTCACCTTCGCTGGCTTGAAGAAGCAGTGATTCCCGATGACACACGCGGGTACAAAGAACTGAAGAGCTATGGCCGCGTGCCGATTGCGGGAGGCGAGCATGAGTTCACCATCTTCGGCTTCCGCGAGCTGCTCGAAAATGATGCGCTCGACTACATTCAATTCGATACGAATCGAGTCGGAGGCATCAGCCAGGCCCGCAAAATTTCTGCTCTGGCAGAAGCATTTCAGATCCCGGTGGTGCCCCACGCGGGGCAGATGCACAACTATCACGTCGTCATGGCAAACCTCAACTCGCCCATCGCCGAGTTCTTTCCCAAGGTGGATGTAGAGGTGGGCAACGAGCTGTTCTGGTACATCTTTGACGGCGAGCCCACGCCGGTGAACGGTACCATCGACCTGGACGACAACCTGCCAGGGCTGGGTCTTACGGTCAACGAGGAATCGCTGAAGCGGTTCCGGATCGTGGAGTAGGTACGTTATGCGACTGGTACAGATAGCAGATGGCGGAACACGTCGAGTCGCGATTGTCGAAGAGCCGCAGCTTCTGCTGCTCGATGGCGTTGCCTCCGTATTGGAACTGGCTTCGCGCGCACTGGTAGAGCAAGTCATTCTCACGCAGCTTGCTTCCTCGTTGCGGAGCGCGCAGCAGGTTTCCTACAACGAAGTCTACGAGTGCCGGTCGCCGTGGAAGTTGCTCGCACCGGTGGACTGCCCGGGCGACGTGCAGAAGGTGCTGGTGTCCGGCACAGGACTCACGCACCTTGGAAGCGCGCGCGAGCGCCAGGCGATGCATGCGGCCACCATGCCGAAGACTGATGAATCCCAGATGACGGACAGCATGCGCATCTTCGAGTGGGGCGTGCAGAGGGGAAGGCCCGCATCCGGCGAGATCGGCATCGCGCCCGAGTGGTTCTACAAAGGCGACGGCTCCGTGGTGCAGGCACCCTTCGCGCCGCTGCAGATTCCTGGCTTTGCGGAGGACGGTGGGGAAGAGGGAGAGATCGCGGCCGTGTACCTGATTGCGAATGACGGAACGCCGCATCGCATCGGCATGGCCATCGGCAATGAGTTCTCCGATCACGTATTTGAGCGGCGCAACTATCTGAATCTCGCCGGCAGCAAGCTGCGCATGTGCAGTCTCGGGCCGGAGCTGGTGATTGACGCCGATTTCGAGGATGGTCCCGGCGAGGTGAGCGTGGAGCGCAATGGCGCGACGTTGTGGCAAAAACAGATCCGCACCGGCGAAGCCAACATGGCGCACAGCCTGCGCAATCTGGAACACCACCACTTCAAGTTTGCGGGCCACCGCCAGCCGGGTACGCTTCACATCCATTATTTCGGCGCGGATGCTCTTTCTTTCGGCGACGGCGTTCGCCTGGGGGCAGGCGACCTCATGAAGGTCCACTTTAAGGGCTTCGGCCGACCGCTGGTGAATCCGGTTACGGTGGAAGAAGCGCTGCGTGCGACCGTGCCCGTGAGCGTAATGCAGTGAGTGACGGAGCGGAAACGATGGCAACCAAAGTAGCGCTACTCGGCCTGGGAACGATGGGCACAGGCATGGCAAAAAACCTGCTGAATGCGGGCTTCGTGCTCGCCGTGTACAACCGCACGTTTGCCAAGGCGCGAGCGCTTGAAGCGAATGGCGCAATCGCCGCGACAACACCTGCGGAGGCCGTTCGAGAAGCCTCCGTGGTGCTGGCCATGTTATCTGACGATGATGCTTCTCGAGACGCGTGGCTCGGCAGGGACGGCGCGCTTGCAGCCATGCGGCCGAATGCGATTGCGATCGACTGCGGCACGCTGAGCCCGGAGTGGATCGCCAAACTCGCTACGGCTGCGAAGGCAATGGGCGTTCGTTTGCTGGATGCGCCGGTAACGGGGAGCCGCATGCAGGCGGAGGCCGGTCAACTGGTATTTCTGGCCGGGGGCGATGCCGCGACGCTTGAGGAAGCAAAGCCTGTTCTGCAGGCCATGAGCAAGGATGTGATGCATCTGGGTCCGGTCGGCAGCGGCGCGCAACTCAAGCTTGTCAACAACTTCCTGTGCGGCGTGCAGGTGGCTTCATTTGCAGAAGCGCTGGCCTGGATCGAGCGTTCCGGACTGGACCGCGAAACGGCGCTCGGCTTTCTAAGGGCGGGCGCTCCGGGGAGTGGCATCTTCCAGGCGATGAGCCAGCGCATGACGGAGCGCACCTATGAGGTGAACTTTCTATTGAAGCTGATGGCCAAAGACCTTCGCTATGCCCAGGCTGCCGCGGGTGAGTTCGATCTTTCGCTAACCACAGCCATGAATGCCGAGGCACTCTTC
>CALMAP010000087.1:2911-10105 GCA_937859825.1 uncultured Terriglobus sp.
CTGCTGTAGTGGAAGTGCTTCGCCCATAAACACAGCACGCACGCAATCAGGAGAGCACTGAGTGGAGCCGATCTGGATCGAAGGACAATGGCAGCTGGCGGATGCGAGCCTCAGCTTTCAGGCACATAACCCGGCTACAGGCGAGATACTGCCTGGGGCGTTTCCCGTAAGCTCTTGGGCGGATTGCGACCGTGCACTTGTGGCAGCAGGCCAAGCCTTCAAGGAGCTGCGTGCCGTATCCGGCGAGCAGATCGCACTCTTTCTGGAGGGCTACGCCGACTCTCTTGAGGCACGCGCGGCAGAACTGGTGGAGACCGCGCATCGTGAGACGGCGCTGCCGGTAAAGCCGCGCCTGAAGGATGTGGAGTTGCCACGGACCACGATCCAGCTGCGCCAGGCCGCACAAGCGTCGCGCGAGGGCTCATGGATGCAGTCGGTGATCGACACGAAACGGAACATCCGATCCTGCTTCGCGGGGATCGGTCCCGTCGTCGTTTTCGGACCCAACAATTTTCCATTTGCCTTCAACGGCGTCGCCGGTGGCGACCTTGCCGCGGCTCTGACTGCGGGCTGCCCGGTGATTGCAAAGGCACATCCGCTGCACCCCGCGACCAGCAGGCTGCTGGCGCAGTGCGCGGCCGAAGCACTTGCCGCGTTTGACCTGCCGCCAGCGACGGTGCAGATGCTGTACCACCTGCGGCCTGAAGACGGTCTTCGGCTGGTGGCCGATGCGCGCGTCGGCGCCACCAGCTTTACCGGCAGCCGGAGCGCCGGCCTTCTGCTGAAGAAGGCCGCAGATAGTGCCGGCAGGCCCATCTACCTGGAGCTTTCCAGCCTGAACCCGATCGTCTTTCTACCGGGTGCGCTCGCGGAACGTGGTGAGGCTCTGGCCACGGAAACCGCGGACAGCGGGCTGGCCGGTGCGGGCCAGTTCTGCACCAGCCCGAACCTGCTGATCGTGGTGCAAGGCACAGACAGCCAGAACTTCGTGGATGCGGTGACCGCGGCATATAGTAACCGTCCCGCATCGCCCCTGCTGTCCAGCGAAGGACGCGACTCGCTGCATCGCAGCGTGGGCGATCTATTGGAAGCGGGCGCGGCCCTGCTCACGGGTGGTGAACCGCACCCGGAAGCACAGGGTGCCTGCTACCGAAACACCATTCTGCAAGCGAGCGGAGGACAGTTTCTGGCTGACCCCGAGCGGCTGCAAAAAGAGGCATTTGGCAATGCGGCCCTTTTTGTTGTCTGCGCCGACGTGGAGGAACTGCTGCGTGCCTTGGAGTCGCTGGAGGGCAACCTGACGGCTTCCATCTACTCCGGTACCACCGGTGACGATGACGCGCTCTACACGCGAGTCGAGGCTTTGCTGCGCCCACGCTGCGGCCGCCTGCTGAATGACAAAATGCCAACCGGAGTTGCGCTCAGTCCCGCGATGAACCACGGTGGCCCGTACCCCAGCACCGGCCACCCCGGCTTTACCTCTGTCGGCATTCCACGGTCAATCCAGCGCTTTGGCGCGCTGCAAAGCTATGACGGTGTTCGCAAGTACCGCTTGCCGGCTGCCCTGCAGGATACCGCTCCCAACAAGGCCATGTGGCGCGTGGTAGATGACGCGTGGGTGCGTGGCTAGGTCGCAAGCTATCTCTTCCAATGGAGGGTTGATGAAGCTTTTTGTTCTGTCCGGATTGTTAGTATGCAGTGCATTCGCGTTGGCTCAGGGTGCAGCAAAGGAGACGTTCCGCGATACGTCCCAACCGATCGAAAGCCGCATTACCGACCTGCTTGGCCGCCTGACGCTCGAGGAGAAAGCGGCACAACTGGACCACACCAACACCGGCATTCCACGTCTTAACCTGCCGGCCTGGGGTGGGTGGAACCAGACCTTGCATGGCGTGTGGTCTAAGCAGCCCACGACACTCTTTCCCATTCCCACTGCGATGGGCGCGACGTGGGACCCGGAGCTGGTTCATACGGTGGCAGTGGCCATGAGCGACGAGGGCCGCGCCCTCTACAACGCGAAGGCGGAAGGACCGCGTACGCGTCATGGGTTGGTCTTTCGCTCGCCGGTCATCAACATAAGCCGCGACCCGCGCTGGGGCCGCGTTCAAGAAGTCTTCAGCGAAGACCCGCTGCTCACGGGCCGCATGGCGGTCGCATATGTTCGTGGCCTGCAGGGCGATGACGTCAATCACCTGAAGCTGGCAGCCACGGTGAAGCACTTTGCCGTCAACAATGTTGAGGCGGGCCGCCAACACCTGAACGCCAACGTTGACGAGCGCAACCTGTTCGAGTTCTGGCTGCCGCACTGGCGTGCCGCGATCGTTGACGGTCATGCGCAGTCGGTGATGTCGAGCTATAACGCCATCAACGGCACGCCCAACGCGGTGAACCACTATCTGCTCACGGACATACTTCGGAAGAAGTGGGGCTTTGATGGCTTTGTGACCGACGACCTCGGCGCTGTGGCCCTGCTTACCGGTGCACGCGCAAACAGTGATGGGGAACCGGGCCAGCACCTTACGGAAGACCCTGTGATGGCTGCTGCCATGGCAATCAAGGCGGGGAACGACTCCGACGACCCGGAGTTCCGGACCAACCTGCCGCTTGCTGTGCAGCGTGGCCTGCTAACGGAGAACGACATTGACGGCGCGCTGCGTAACGTGCTGCGCGTGGGCTTTCGCCTGGGCGCATATGACCCGCCGGAGATGAGCCCCTACAGTCGCATCGGTATGGACGTGGTGCGCTCGCCCGAGCACCTAAAACTTTCCCAGACGCTTGCGGAGGAGTCTATGACGCTGTTGCTGAACCGCCAGCACTTTCTTCCTCTCAAGCGAGAGCAGGTGCGGTCTGTTGCGGTGATCGGCCCCGCCGGCGGCGACGACTACGAAACAGGGAACTACTATGGCAAGCCTGCCCGCAAGGTGAGTGTGGCCGCAGGGCTGCGCGACCTGCTGGGCAAGGATGTGAAGGTTGAGTTCGAGCAGGGCACCGGCTTTACCCAGCCGACGGATCAGAAAGCAATGGAACGCGCTGTGTCTCTGGCGCGCAACAGCGATGTGGTCGTACTTTGCCTCGGCACCAGCCTGGCTGTGGAGGCGGAGGGCCGTGACCGACGCAATCTGGACCTGCCCGGGGCACAGGAGCAACTGCTGGAAGCTGTGTTCGCAGCCAACCCCAAGACGGTCGTCGTGCTGATGAATGCGGGGCCGCTCGCGACCACGTGGGCGCATGACCATGTCCCCGCAGTCCTGAGCGCATGGTATCCAGGCGAAGCCGCGGGTAACGCCGTAGCGCGTACGCTGTTCGGCCTCAACAATCCAGGCGGTCACCTGCCCCACACTGTTTATCAGAATCTAGATGGTGTGCCGCCACAGAATGAATACGACGTGAGCAAAGGGTACACCTACCAGTACTTCAAGGCCGTACCGCTCTACGCGTTCGGCCACGGGCTGAGTTACACCAGATTCACTTACAGCAATTTGAAAGTAAGTGGGCCCATAGCTGCGAAAGATGCCACATTGGATGTGACCTTCGACTTACGAAATTCCGGCGACGTGGCGGGCGCGGAGGTTTCGCAACTCTACACGCACCTGCCGAAGAGCGTCGCGGTGCAGCCCTTGCTCACGCTGCGCGGCTTTGCCCGGGTCACGCTCCAGCCGGGTGAAACGAAGCACATGCACCTGGAGGTGCATGCGCAACAACTCGCCTGGTACCACACCATGGACCACGAATTTCGCCTAGAATCCGGCATTTACGATGTGCTGGTGGGCTCCGCGTCGGATGACATACGGCTGCGTGGATCCGTTGAGGTCAGGACGGCGAGTGCGCAGCCAATCCTAGAGCGCCCAGACTGAGAGGTTCGACGGAGAACGTGATTTCCCCGCTCCATACAGCGCAATCTTTCGATCTCGCATTTTCTGAGATGACTGCTTTATGTCCGATAATAGAGATTCTGTATAGCTTAGATGTAGCTGCCAAGTAGAAATCAGGAATGTCGCCGCACGGTTCGACAGGCTTCAGCTACGGCGACACCTTACCGCGCAGGACAATTCGGCCAATTCGCGCCACTTCTTGACAGCGTATGCGCGGGAGGTAGATGTTCACTCGCGTCGAAATTCTGTTATGACTGGAGTCCGGTAAATTCATTGCCGGATCTGTAGTTTCATCGTGCGATCACGAGGAGAACTATGCATCGGAATGGACGTGTTCTTGCCACGCTTACTTTGCTCGTGATGATCGGCCTCCTGAATTCTCATTGGGCCGACGGTCAACAGCAGCAACTCTACTCTAATCTCTCGCAAAGGAACCCCGTCGCACAATCAGTGGAAGGGGGTATGTGGCGGACAGACCAAGCGTTCGACTCGGTCCTTCACATGAAGAATGTTCTGCTGACGAACGAACTTCAGGTCAGGCCGTCGCTGATTATGGCGGACGGCTATATCCTTCGTCTGCCGACGATGATTATCCCCGCTGCTGGCGTTGCTTCAGTGAACATCACGGATGCCCTGAAGCACATGGATGTAGCCGCTCAGGCTCATCGGTCGGTTTATGGGATGGCGGGCGTAGATTACTCATGGAATTGGCCGGGCGCGATCATGGCCTCAATTCAGAACATAGATGAAACGGCGATGCTTACCTTCCATAGCTCACTCCAGAGCGACCGAGCCAATTCGCTTGCTTCGACAAAGCAGAGAGAAAAGGCGCAGGTAGTGAACGGCACTTGGTGGAAGCCGTACGACGATGCTGACATGTTCCTGTTCCTAGGTAACTCATCGGACAGTTCAAAATCCGTCTCAGTCATGATGCTGTCGAACACTGGTCAGATCCTCAAAGAACAACAACTTTCTTTGTCTCCTCGTGCAAGCATCTTTCTGAATGCCTTTCGAATGCTTGGTAAGCCCCCCGAGACTGGCGACACCGGCAGCTTGATTGTGTCCGCATCTGGACGGGACCGGAGCCTTGTCGCGTTAGCTGGCATCCAGGACGATGCTAACGGCTATTCCGTCAACCTTCATCTCTACGAACAGCACCCCGAGGAGGCGCGTAAGAAGACCGTTGGCAGCATTACGATGGCCACACCCGGAGTTATGCTCGGGGTACCTCAGAAGGAAATGCAATTTCCAGTGTCAACCTCCTTCCAGCCGTATCTGATCCTGCACAACACATCAAAGACGTCCCGCACGGTTCAAATCAGTGCAGATTACCGTCTACAGGCTCGGCAGCAACATATTCTGCTAGGTACCGTCACCTTGGCTACTGCAGGGGTGCAGCAGTTCAGCTTTCCCACTTCCCTTTCCGGTGTCGCACCAGACCTTGGCACCATGTCATTAAGTGAAGCGTTTAATGGCATGGAAGGAGACATTCAGGTCGAAGCGGGTAGTGTGGATAGCACCGGCAACTACGTCTTTGAAGCGGAGACACACACCGAGGCCGAAACCATCTCGCGCACGATTTGCTATTGGTCTGTGCAGAGCGACACGGACACGATGATATCCCTTTGGAACTACTCCACCGTGCAGCAGAGATTGTTGCTCACCCTCTACTACCAAGGTGGCAAATACAAGCTTCCGGTGACGCTCGCCGCTGGCGAGCAAGGCGAGATCAGCGTGGCGACGCTGCTTCACAAGCAAACGCCCGATCAAAGTGGCACAGTGTTGCCGGCAAACCTGACCGAGGGTAGCGCCATCCTGTCCAGCGTAGATGGAGAGGACAAGCCCATTGATCTTGCTTCAAGCACGTCCACCTATAATGTTCGCAACGGCACCTGCACCAACAGTTGCGGAACCTGTAACGGCGTCACCAGCGTTTATGTCGATCCTGACACCGTACAGCTAGAACTTGGTAGTTCCTTACAAACCGCTGGCTACATGACCTATAACACTGGCAGTACCTCTAATGTGACATCCAGCGCGCCGTGGGCAAGTAGCGATACTTCAATGATGACTATCTCTTCACCGGGCATGATGAATGGCATGGCTTACGGCAGCGCAAACGGCTTCTTCACCTTGGGCAACGAACCTGTGGGCCTCGGCTATGTTTGCATGGGAAATTCATTTAGCTGCCCTTACAACAATTACGCCGGTTCTGCCCCTGTAAGTATCCAGTCATGTCCTACTTCGGTCTCCGCTTACTCAAATAC
This sequence comes from uncultured Terriglobus sp., assembly GCA_937859825.1. Lineage (GTDB taxonomy): Bacteria > Acidobacteriota > Terriglobia > Terriglobales > Acidobacteriaceae > Terriglobus. The sequence continues at coordinate 9,051 of CALMAP010000087.1, forward strand.
TCCGCTTCCGCTCTCGCAGGTATTCCCCGGGGATCACACTGGTCTTGGAGCTATAGTTGGCAACCTTGTAGCCGGACCGAAAAATGACTACGCCGGAACGCAGCTGAAAGAGACCGTAATCCTAGCTAGCAACGGATGCAGTCAATATGCTTCTGTACCAACAAACAATTCTTCCAAAAGACCTTTTACCGTAGGAGCGGCAGCTGAAGAGCCGAACCAGACTGTCATCCCCGCTCAGAAGAACGTGTTCTACGATCAATTTACTCTAGCTTACGCGAATTCTGTTCTTCCACAGGGGGTATCCTGCACCATCAGATACACGCAGCAATACAGCTGCAACGGTACTAATGTGGGTCCGACCTTCAACATAGTATTCACGCTTCAAGCTGGAACATACCAAGGCCAGAATGTTACCAATGTCAGCGCAAGCAGATAGCAAAGGATGGAGGAGTAACAACATGATCACGCGAGTCACTCTTGCTCTACTCATCGTTGTCGCTTGTGACGTAGTGTGTCGCGCGCAATCGACAATCGCAGCCGGATCGGCACCGCCTGAAACAGTTGAGCAAGCTCTCGCTCAACGGGGCTTCCGAGATGACACGTCAAGTCTTCTCGCGGCTTTGCGAAGTACCGACCAAATAGCCCGAGGACTTGCGGCTAGTGAACTGGCGGGGCAAGGCAATGTCGCTTCAGTAGAAGCCATCAAATCCGCTTTCGTGAGAAGCGACCTGGCTGTACCTAGATTCAACATCGCTCAAGCACTGCTCAAGCTGACCCAGAAACAGGCACAGCGCTGCTGAGCGCAATGTGCAACGATCAAGCGACGAGCGTCGCTATCCGACTTAAAGCAACCGGTGTTCTGCAACAAACGGAAGTACATAATTGCGATAGCCACATCGTCGAAATGATACACCGGGCAGACGAGCCGGCGTTAAAGGAGGTGGGTCTTACTCTTTTAGCCAAAACTCCAAGTTCTACTGTTTCGATGGCAAGCAGACGAAGTGTTGAAGGAACGCTTTTGAACGATCAAAACGAGACGGTTCGCATAGCGGCAG
>CALMAP010000087.1:10220-13981 GCA_937859825.1 uncultured Terriglobus sp.
AAACTAGCGCTGGGTTCCCACCCACCATGTTTACAACCGAATTAGCTGCCACGTACATCACAGCTCTTTGAGCTGTGTGAGCTTTCATTCCCGTATCGAGCGGACCGCTTCCTATCTGTGTAGGAAGGCTCTACTCTGAAATTCAGAGTCCTTAAAGTGGCGGAGCGACAACACCGTCGCTACCACTTTTGCGCACAGATCATCCTGGAGCGAAACAGCATCACCGAAGAACTCGCGGGCAAGTACGTGGAACTCTACGATTTCTACGATCGGCCTATGGAGGTGCGCTGGAAGGCGTCTCACTCCCCTTCCGCGTCTTCAACAAGGACCAGCGCGTGACGCACACAGCCATCATCGAGAACAAACGCCTGGGCCACGCGCTTAGCATCGTCAAGGCACAGCAGGATCGCAAGCGCGAAGGACCTGCAGCGCATCGAAGTGTTGACGGAAGCCACCCGCACGAGACCGAACCTCGAAAACCACCTCGGGGCGGGTATCCGCGAATATGCCTTGGAGCTAGCTCCTGCAGAACTAGATCACCGCGCCTCCGCCACCGTCGCGGTACCGCACCAGCAACCGGTTTACTTGGCTATCGCTGATCGCCAGTACCGTGGCAGCGAAAGCCACGATTCGCCACCCAGCCAAAACTTTCAGTTGGGACCGGGAGCTGCCACCAACTCAGGGATCAACTCTGGCAAGTGTTGACTTCACAGCCAGCGACCCGGTCAGCGTGTTTAGAAACGCACAGAGCTCATGGTTTTCAGCGACCTGCCGTTAGTACTAGTTATGCAGCGGCGCGTTCCTCCAGGGACAGTCCCATGCCTGAGATCTATGCGTTTGCTCCTAGTCATAATTCGTTCCCGCGGACATTCCTTCAAACAAGAGGAGGATGGTCAGGCACTGGTGGAAATGGCAGTTTGCCTGCCGGTGCTGCTCCTGGTCGTGATGGAATCTGTGTCTTCGGAATTGCCATCAACAACTATGTCTCATTGACCTCTGCAACAAGTTCCGGCACGCGGGCGCTATCAGTCAGCCGCGGCGGAACGAGCGACCCATGTCAACTGCTATCGAGCACAGTGGCCTCTGCGGCCCCTCTGCTGAAGTCTGCGTCGCTTAATTACAGTCTTGCTCTCACTCCCTACGGAGGAAGCACGGCTACCTACACCGGTACAAGCTGCACAGGGGCTGTTTCCAATCTGAGTGCAAGCGCTACGGCGAAGGTCACCGTAACCTACCCCTGTAGCCTTAATGTGCTCAAGCAGAACTTCGCGGTAAATTGCACCTTGCAGGCAGTGGATGCAGAGCTGGTCCAATGATGATCTTGGTCGCAGCCGTGATGGTGGCCCTGCTGGGGATGACCGGGATGGCGATCGATGCCGGAAGGCTACTGCTGACGCAACGAACGTTACAAGCCACGAGTGACGATGCCGCGCTTGCGGGAGCCATCACGTTGCCAGGCAGCAACGCGGCAACTTATGCCACGAAGTACAGTTCAGTCTCTGGCAACGCCAACGCGCGCACGCTCTTGAGCGGAGCGACAATGATTTCCGGCTATCCAGTAATCAGGTGCATGTCCTCACTACAAAGCCAAGGATACGTATGCAACTCACCCGCGAACGGGAATGCAGTCCAGGTAAAACAACAGGTTACTGTCGCCGTCCCGTTCATGCGTGTTCTTGGCTACACACAAGTCAATGTGACGACGATTTCTACCGCCAGGACGGGCCTGGTGGAATTAGGCACCGGCACATCGGCCTATTACGTATTCTCGTCTCCGAACAATTCTTATAATGGTTACGTCGTAAACACCAATAACTCCGGGCTTCCCGGAGTGTGGGTCCCCCCTTCCTCGAACGGCTATCCAGATACCGATGTTACCTGGGTAATCCCGCCAGGCGGGAGCGGCAGCGCCAACTACAACTACGCAAGCGGGGCTTACTACTACGTGAGCAACGTTGTGACAGGCGTGACGGCAATCACGCAGGGAATGGCCAACGCCGATGATACCGTTTCGGTTTATCTCTTTGACGTGACCGGTTCGGCCACACAGGTAGGATCGACTTTCACTTCTTCTTCGGACTGCAGCAACGGCAACAGCGGGAACGGCAGTTATTGCAATTCCCCGTTGCCATTCAGCTACTCAGGACTCTCAATTACACATTCTTACAGGCTGGTGGCTTCAGTCAGCAACAGCGGCGGAGGGCCGACAGGCCTGCTACTCCAAGCGAAGGGTTATGGTCCAGCGGCACTTTACCGCGATCAATAAAATGGCGTTACGTGCGCTTAGCTCTATAGTCGAGAGAGCGGACATAGCAGGGCTGCGCTGTTGCCATCAATAGATCGCGTGAGGTTGTAGGCGGCTGTCTGCAGACCGTCCAGCGGCATGTACAGGAATCGTGCGGCCGGCACGACTGTGGGTTCAGTTCCGAGAAAGTATGACGTTCCACTGGCGTACTTTCCATGCAATGTGTGGTTGAACGCGAATTGATGACCGGCGAACTGAAGCTGCCCAGGCAATGTCGCAGAGGGTGTGCCGATGAAGGGCGACGTATAATTCCCTCCTCCCAATCCCATCGATATGTTGTAGACGCTCAGCAAGCAGATTGTCGGCACTGCGGATGTTCTGCAGGTGCTGGTAGCCCTGAGAACTCATGGCAGCCCGTGCCAATGCCAGAGCTGCCGCCATAGTTCGCAAAGGGAGGCACTGTGCCTTGGGTGCGTCTCTAAAGAGAACCGTGATGCCAATAATCGACCGGTAGATCAAAAAGAACAGAAGTGAGCGTAGGTGTCGAAATGTGCGTGGTTTGAAGCGTTTGGCGGAAACGTACGCGGCTTGCTTCTTCACACGGACACACGAATCCATGTGCTCGAACCTATCATGCAGTCACGGCTGGTCGGTCCTCATCAAGGCTCGGGACCAGATGGCGAGGAGGAACTTGCGGCAGCAGCGAATTCCCTCATAAGCGCAATCGCTTTCAGTTGAATTCCTTTCCACCAGACATGGGTTGGTTTGTGCGGCGGCGGCCTGTCTAGGGAGAGGCTGGCAGCACGACGTCGGTTGTGCCAATTCGCGATCCGAGCCGGTCAACAATCGCAAGGCGTACGCGTGCGGTTTGGGCTGGGATGGTCACTGGCAGCGTGTAACTCAGTTCCTTGTTGGAATCCAGGCTCGGACGGGAGGTGGTCACGTTGTACTCCCGGGTATAGAGGGGCTTGCCATTCGCGGCATAGGCCGCGACAGCAATTACCTGTGCTACATTGCCGCCTTCTCCTGCGTGCACCCACTCCACACTGCTGGGCGCCACGGCCACCTGCACCACCTGCTGGTTGTGCGGCGCGCGCGCGAGTGTGGCATGCGTCTGGAGTGCATGGTAGAGAAGCGGACTCTCCAGCGCATACTGCAAGGCCTTGCGTACCGCTTCAGGGCTATTGTCTCGAGGGGAATCTGTCGCAAGATAGCCGTCGCGGGTGCGCGCATGCAGGCCGGGCGTTCGCAGCGTGACACGAATCCTCCGGTACTCTCCGTTAAAGTTACGGTTTGTTGGCGTGTATGCCAGAAGGTAGCTGCCGCTCGCGTCATCCAGCGCTTGAGACAAAGGCACGTCAATGTCGTTCTGGTTGGAGTATCCGCGCCCCCCGGTGCGCTCGTCCAGTTGACCAAGAAAGCTATTCACAACTGCCGAGTTCGATGTCATGTTCACCGTCTGCCGAGCTATCTCAGCACCGTTATCGATATCGGAGACCTGCCCCCCATTTGGGAC
>CALMAP010000088.1:0-2673 GCA_937859825.1 uncultured Terriglobus sp.
GCAGACGCCGACGCTCTCGCCAGCGCCATCCGCGCGTTGAAGGCTCAGCTTCGCCTCTGTTGCGTCTGCAACAATGTAACGGACATTGATCCCTGCACCTACTGCAGCAGCCCGACCCGTTCGCAACGAACGGTGTGTGTTGTGGAAGAGCCTACCAGCATCGCATCGATCGAGAAGACACGCAGCTACAACGGCGTGTACCACGTGCTGCACGGCACACTGAGTCCGCTCAACGGAATAGGCCCGGAGCAGTTGCGCACTGGCAACCTCTTCAGCCGCCTGCACAATATCGACGAAATCATTCTTGCGCTGAACCCAACCGTAGAAGGCGAAGCCACGGCGCACTACCTTGCTGGCGAACTACACAGAAGTTCAAGCGGTGACCATGCCGTGCGCATCACGCGCATCGCTACCGGCGTTCCGGCAGGCTCCGACATCGAGTACGCGGATGAGGTGACGATGTTACGCGCAATGGAAGGCAGGCGCGACGTCTAGGACGGAAACACGCGCAGATCGCCGCCCGTCATCTCTTTCGGTAGATTCAATCCCAGCATCGCCAGCATGGTCGGAGACAGATCACGCAGCGATCCGCCTTCGCGCAGGGAGAAGCTCCTTCCCTGCTCCGTAACGGCGATCAGCGGCACAGGATTGGTAGTATGCGCGGTATGCGGACCGCCGGTCACCGGATCGATCAGCATCTCCGCATTGCCGTGGTCTGCAGTGATGAGCCAGGAGCCACCGTTGCGCTTCAGCGCAGCATAAATCTCGCCAAGGCAGGCATCGACAGTTTCAACACCCTTCACTGTGGGTTCCATCTTGCCGGAGTGGCCCACCATGTCGGCATTGGCGAAGTTGACCACGACGACATCGAACGCCGTGTCCTCGATTGCCTTCACGACCGTATCGCAGATACCGCGAGCGCTCATCTCCGGAGCAAGGTCGTAGGTCGCCACCTTCTGCGATTGCACCACCTCGCGCTCCTCACCGTAAAACGGCTTTTCGATCCCGCCGTTGAAAAAGTAAGTCACATGCGCATACTTCTCCGTTTCGGCCACGCGCAGGTTGCGCAGTTCGTGCGCGGCCATCACATTCGCCAGCAGGTTGTCCATGCTCTCAGGCTCGATCACCACTGGGACCTTGAACTTGGGATCGTACTGCGTCATGGAAATATAACGGAGGTTGCGCGGCAAACCGTTGCGCGGGATTTCGAGATCGAGTTCCTCCGCCTTTGGTAGATCGCGAGCGTCCGCTGCTGTGAGGCCATCCGGCATGTTGCGGGCGAGTACACGCGTGATCTGCCGCACGCGGTCGGAACGATAGTTGAAGCAAATGCATAGGTCGTCGTCCTGAATGGTTGCGATGGGTTTGCCGTTCGCGCCCGCACAGACGAAAGGTTCAGTAAATTCGTCCGTGACTCCGTTGGAGTAGCTCTCGCGGACACGTGCCGCAGCATCCCGATGCAGTCCACCCTCAGCCGTGCCACCCACCATCGCGTCGAAGACCTTACGTTCGCGGTCCCACTTCAGGTCGCGGTCCATCGCGTAGTACCGGCCTGAACAGGAGGCGAGTTTCCCGACGCCGATCTCGCGAAACTTCTGCTCCAACTGCTCGAGATAACCCGCGCCGGAAGTTGGCATTGTATCCCGGCCATCGAGAAAGGCATGGATAAACACGTCACGCGCACCCTGCTGTGCGCAGAGCTTCAGCAGCGCGTAGAGGTGTCTCTGGTGCGAGTGCACGCCGCCATCGCTCAAGAGACCAAGCAGATGGATGGAACGGCCACGCTCCATCGCGCTCTTCACGGCATTCACCAGCAACGGGAGCGTGAAGAAATCACCGGAGTCGATCAGCGTGTCGATGCGGGTGATATCCATACGCACCACACGGCCGGCACCAAGGTTCAGGTGCCCCACTTCACTGTTGCCCATCTGCCCATCCGGCAGGCCGACAAACGTTTCACTCGCTCGGATGATAGTACTCGGGTACTCGCGCAGCAGCATGTCGTAGGTCGGCTTACGTGCCTGCGCAATGGCATTGCCGTGGGTCTCCGCGCGGACGCCCCAGCCGTCAAGAATTGTGAGGATGAGTGGCTTGCGTCCGGGCACTGGGTTCTCCTGAAACGTACGTCTGCAAAACGAATGGCCACGTCAATTCTGACATGGCCATGCGAAACTGCCGGTTTGCTACTCCCCCGCGTTAACCGACTCAATGCCCAGGAACTCCGCCGTCTGCCCGAGTTCCTCTTCGATGCGCAGAAGCTGGTTGTACTTGGCGATGCGGTCCGTACGCGAAGCGGAGCCGGTCTTGATTTGACCGGCGCCCGTAGCGACTGCGAGGTCGGCGATAAACGTGTCCTCGGTCTCACCGGAGCGGTGCGAGATGATCGACGCGTAACCATAGCGGCGACCCAGCTCAATGGCCTCCAGCGTTTCGGAGATGGTGCCGATCTGGTTCACTTTAATCAGGATCGCGTTGCCGACACCCTTTTCGATCCCTTCGCGCAGCCGCTTGGAGTTCGTTACGAACAGGTCATCGCCCACAAGCTGACAGCGGTCGCCAATCTCGTCGGTGAGAGTCTTCCAGCCGTCCCAGTCATTCTCGGCGAGACCGTCTTCGATCGAGAGGATCGGGTACTGGCGCACCCAGTCTGCCCAGTAGGCTGCCATCTCGGCT
>CALMAP010000088.1:2683-3733 GCA_937859825.1 uncultured Terriglobus sp.
TATTTCTTAAACGTGTACTTACCGGTTTCCGCGTTAAAGAACTCACTTGATGCAGGATCCAACGCGAGTGAGATATCATCTCCCACTCGGAAACCTGCAAGTTCGATGGCTTCAAGAATGACATCGAGAGCCTCGACGTTCGATTTGAGCGAGGGTGCAAACCCTCCTTCATCCCCAACAGCAGTGTTGTAGCCCTTCTTCTTCAATACCCCTTTCAGGGTGTGGAACGTCTCCGTCCCCCAGCGGAGTGCTTCGCTGAAGCTCTCCGCTCCGACGGGCATAATCATGAATTCCTGAAAGTCCACGTTGTTGTCCGCGTGCGCACCGCCGTTCAAAATGTTCATCATCGGCGTGGGCAGCAGACAGGCGTTCACGCCGCCAAGATACCGATAGAGCGGGAGCTTCAATGCGTTTGCCGCGGCCCGCGCGGTCGCCATGGAAACAGCCAGGATCGCATTCGCTCCGAGACGTGCCTTATTCGGCGTACCGTCCAGTGAGAGCATGGTCGCGTCCACCAGACGTTGATTGCTGGCATCGATTCCGGTCAACTCCGGAGCCAGGATGCTCTCGACATTTTCAATGGCCTGCAGCACACCCTTGCCGAGGTAGTACTCCTTGTCGCCATCACGAAGTTCGACGGCCTCGTGCTCACCGGTGGACGCACCACTGGGGACCGCAGCGCGTCCGATCGCGCCTCCGCTCAGGACCACGTCGGCTTCGACCGTCGGGTTTCCGCGGCTGTCCAGAATCTCTCTTGCTTTGATCGAAACGATCTCGGTCATTATGCTGGTCGGTCCTTCTGCCGGGGCTCCCGGCGCCACAATCCTGTGAAACAGTCGCTCGTTCAGCCGAGGACGGCGGTCTACGGCAATCTCTCCGCCACCAGCACCCACGATTGTCTCTAACAGGTGTGCCATGCCGGTCCTTCATGCGCCTGCATTCCGCCATGGCACGCAAATGGATTCTAACAGGGGGTATTCCCCTTCCACCCTCGAGGGTGCTGTTGCTCAGGTGGATTCAGGAACTGCAAACAGCAACGCAAAGCAAACG
>CALMAP010000088.1:3743-6173 GCA_937859825.1 uncultured Terriglobus sp.
CGTCTAGCCTATATCGGCAGAGCGTAGCCATGTGGTCGCTCGGAGGTCAATCATGAAAGCTCTTTCGCTCGCCGCTGTTCTTGTTGCCGTCACGCCGCTTGCGGCGCAGCAAACCGGTGTCTCTCACCCTCCAGAGACGACCATCGAGGACACTGCAACGGTAAGCACAGGGCAGACCACAGAGACGAACGTTCCCGTTGTGACTGCGCCTGCCGTGGTCGTGCAGCCCAGCAAATCGCAGGCAGCCACACCCGGCGCGGCCTATTCAGATGTTCCAACGATCACTTCGCAGGAAACTTCACCCGCAGTGACGCTGAAGCGTCACGAAACCGCGCAGTTTGATCCCGATGGAAGTGTTGTCGGCGATGTGCCGCAGCGTGCGGACGAGCTTGGCACGGGCACCATGCTACGCATGCGCCTCAAGCGCGGCATCGAAACAGCGACGACACAGGAAGGTACGCCATTCACAGCCGAGATCACCGAGCCTGTCATGCACATGGGCCATGTGGTTGTACCTTCCGGATCCACGGTAGAAGGCCGGGTCACTGAGATTCGCGGGGGAAAGCGGTTCCGTGGCGCTGCCATGATCCACCTGCAGGCTCAAAACGTCGTTCTGCCCGACGGGACGCGCATGCCGATCAGCGCTTCCGTGATCGACACCGATCAGTACGCAAACACCCGTATCGATGCAGAAGGAAACGTCGTACGCAAAGACCATGCCGGGCAAACGCTGGCAGAAATGTCTCTGGCGACGGGCGGCGCAGCGGCTGCAGGTGGTGTGCTAGGCGGGGTTCCCGGTGCATTAATCGGGGCTGGAATTGGCGCGGGAGTGGGTACGGTCATGTGGCTTAAGCAGGACCGCCAGACGCAGCTTCCGGCTGACACGCTGTTGGTCATGGCACTTACAAGTCCGGCTCCGATTCGTTCGCTGGTCAAAGAGCCGGAGTACTCCTCCGTGTACACACCAGTCCAGACACGACAGCCGTTAGCAGCACCCAGTGCCCCGGTTGCGGAACAGTCCTTCGTGCCCACCAACTAAGATCGCCTCAACGTACCTGAGCAAGAAGCCTGGACCACGTCTTCGTGTTGCGGCGCCAGCTCTTTTTCAGGTCTTCCAGAATGCGGTTGAAATCGCCGTGACCCCTAAGCTTGCTCCACAACGGGTTTCTTGAGAACCACGGATAGTTTTCATTGCCGAGGTAGATCGCACGCCGCAGCCAGTGCAGCGCCTCGCTTTCGTCGCCCTCGACAGCAAAGTATGTCGCAAGACGATATGCCATCTCACTATCGGCTTCCGCTGCGGCAAGAGTCTCATCCACAATGAAGCTGGCAGCCTTATCGCGTTGGCCGAGTTGGGCGTAGCACATCGCAATCGTAGGAAACACGATGCGTAAAGAGTCGTCTTCGCGGGTGACATCTTCGAGGGTCTGGATGGCTAGTTCCAACTGACCGGTCCGCATGAACTGGTAACCCTTCGAAATGCGCAGAAGCGGCTGCTTCGGTTCGAGAGTAAGACCCTTTTCGATTTCGTCCGCGGCGAGATCGATCTGATTCTGGTACTGGTAGACCCGGGCGCGATGGTTGTAAACGACCGCAGCGTTCGAAGGATTCAACCGGAGAGCTGTATTAAATTGCTCAAGTGCCTCTTCATAGAGCCCATCGAGCCGCAGTGTCTGCCCAGCAACCTGGTGTACGTTCCAGTCGTTTCCCGCTGTCTGCAAAAGGTGCTCGATGCCATGGCGAGCGCTCTCTTTTTCACCACGCGAGAGCAGCATGTAGACGCGGTAAAGATTTGCCTGCACAGAGCCCGGATCTATGCTGAGAGCACGGTCAAAGGCGCGCCGGGCTTCAATCAGGTGCATCTGGCCGCCGAGACCGTGCCGCGTGTATTGCAAGTGCGTAACGCCAAGACCCGTCCAGCCGGCAGCGTAGCTGCTGTTATGTTGGGTGACCTTCTCGAAAAGCTCGCGTGCGCGGTCCAGATCATCACGGCTGCCGGTTCGCGACATGAAGGAGCTTAGAAGTGCGCTGGCCTGCAGATACTCCTCGGATAGATTTTCTGTCAGCGACCGTGACGTGCCATGCTCATGCGCGTGGATGGTTCCGGAACCCTGCAGCGTGCTGAAGATCTCATCGGTGATTTCGCGTTGCACGGCAATCAGATCGAACGACTCGACATTGATGGAGCCTCCGGCACGTACAGCTTGAGCAGGCACATCGAGCATCTGCCAGCTAAGGTCGAAACCCACTGCTCCTCGCATGAAGCTGCCGGCCACCACATATTGCACCAGTAGCTTTCTGCCGATGCTGAGCGGGTCCATTTGCTTGGACGGCAGATTCATCAGCGCGCTGGACGGGCGCACTACGAGCGACTGCATCCGTGCCAGGCGCGTCGCAATCGCGTCCGCAAGCGCGTAACCGTAGAGTGGA
>CALMAP010000089.1:0-2332 GCA_937859825.1 uncultured Terriglobus sp.
AAAGCAATGTGCTTACGGCAAAGGATACCCTCACCAGGAGGCGTTGCAGGGAGGCTGAATGCAAGAAGAGTCTCCTCATCAAAATGCCCAGGCGAAAAGGCTGTCGATCGAACGGACAGACCTGAAGTGTTCCTTGGAACTGCATGCGATACGTTGCTGCTGTTTCTGATGTTTCAACCGTCGATTTCGTCTACCGGTCACATATGCAGTTTTCGGAACGCATGCAGTCTTCGTAAATTCATCAGCCGGTATTCCGCAGCCCTGCGGAGATGCCGTTGATCGTAGCGGTGATGGCGCGGTTCAGCGCTGTCATCTCCGCGTCCGGATCGGAAGCCGTGCCGGCGTGCTTGCGCCGTAATAGTTCCACCTGGATCCAGCTCATCGGGTCCACATAGGGATTGCGCAGCCGGATGGAGCGGGCAAGCACTGGGTTTTGCTCCATCAATTCGCTCTGGCCTGCGATCAGCAGCACCATGGAACGTGCCCGGTTGTATTCCGCTTCGAGCATGGTAAAGACGCGCTGCCGCAGGCCTTCGTCTTTCACCAGCGAGGCATAGAGACGCGCAATGCCGAAGTCTGATTTTGCGAGGGCCATCTCTACATTGCGCATCATGTCGAGGAAGAGAGGAAAATCCCGCAGCATGGTCTTCAACCTGTCCAGCCCATCCACATTGTCGCGAGCGTAGTCCTCAAGCGCGGTGCCGACACCATACCAGGCGGGAACAAGATGGCGCGACTGCATCCATCCAAAGACCCACGGGATCGCGCGCAGGTCGGCAAGCGTGCGCTTGCCGCTGCGCTTCGCAGGGCGCGAGCCGATCTTTGCATGTTCCAGCTCTGCAACCGGCGTGGCCTGCTGAAAGTAGTCGAAGGTTTCAGAGTTTTCGAGAATGTCGGTGCGATAGCGGTGAAACGACGCGGCCGCAAGCTGGTCCAGCGTCTCTTCCCATTCGGGCAGCAGTTCGCCTGTCAGATGGCCGCTGCAATCTCCGCAGGCGCGCTGGTTGCGCAGGTCGGGGCGCGCGATGGCATCCAGCGACGCGGCAATCATCAGTTCGAGATTGCGCTCCGCAAGCACCACGTCACTGTACTTCCAGTTCAACACCTCGCCCTGCTCCGTAATGCGGAACTTACCGCTGAAGCTGTCGAGCGGTTGGGCATAAAGAGCACGGTGGGTGGGTCCGCCGCCACGGCCCACGGTGCCCCCGCGGCCATGAAACAGGTGGAGTTTGATGTTGCACTCGTGGGCCACGCGATGCAGTTCGCGGTGTGCCTTGAAGACCTCCCAGGTGGAGGCGATCATGCCGCCGTCTTTGTTGGAGTCGGAGTAGCCAAGCATGACCTCCTGCTGTCGGTCCCACTTCTCGAGGAGCGGCGCATAAGCGGCTGACGTCCACAACTCGCGGCAGATTGCCGGCGCGTTCTGCAAATCTTCGATCGTTTCAAAGAGCGGCGCGATCAGCATGCCTGGATCACGCTCTCCGCTGGTGCTTTCGCCACCCTCAAGCGGTACGCCGCCCACCCGTGCCAACCACAGCACAGAGAGCACATCTTCCGCAGAAGTGGCGCCGGAGATGACATATTGGCGGATGGACTCAGGATCGCCGTGCAGCTTCACGTCGGCGATGGTGCGAAAGGTCTCCACCACTTCGGCGGACATGGGCGAAAGGGGAGCCGGCAGAGCGTCTTCACCTTTGCGGTGCGCCCAGGCGCTCAGTTCCGCGACCGCCTGTGCATGGATCTTCGCATGCTGGCGAATATCCAGCGTCTGCAGGTGCAGGCCGTAGGTGCGCACCTCCAGCAGAAGCGGATCGATCCACATCTCCGCAAGCCGCTCGCCGCGATGGTCACGCAGAGCGTCACGCACAAGCTGCAGGTCGTGCAGCAACTGCGTCGCGGAACGGTAGGATGGAAGCCGCTCGCCCTGTGGGCTGGCGTAGGAGATCGACGGCGTACCGCCCAGACGCAGCAGGATGCACGCCAGCATCAGCCGGACCTGCTCAAACTGGAAGCGTGTCGCCAGCGACTCTGCTTCTGAGGGCAGCATGGAGAGATAGGCGTCGATCGCCCGCTGCAGTTGGGCGCTGCCGCCTACCTGCTGGGTCGATGCCGCAATCTGCTGCAATGCGCTGGCGAGCCGCTGGCGGTAATGCTTCTCCAGCAGGCTGCGCGACATCTCCAGCGATTCGCGCGTGACTTCCGGGGTCACGAAGGGATTGCCGTCACGGTCGCCGCCGATCCAGCTGCCGAAGCGCACCAGCGTGGGCAGTTGCGCAACGGTGAGCTTCTGGCCGTATTCTTTCTCGATGGCGCTGCTTACTTCGTCATAGAG
>CALMAP010000089.1:2342-8718 GCA_937859825.1 uncultured Terriglobus sp.
TCATAGAGCCACGGCAGCGTGTCGAAGATGGCGGCATCGTAGTAGTCCAGGGCCATGCGGATTTCGTCTCTTACGGCCGGCCGCTCGTTGCGGACATCGTCCGTTTGCCATAACGCGGTGATCTCGGTGAGCATGTCGCTCTCGAGCTTTGCAATAGCGTCTTCGGTGTTCGGGATGCGGTCGAGTTCTTCCAGCAGCGCGGCAATGCGGTGACGCTTGAACATCACGGATCGGCGCGCAACCTCAGTCGGGTGCGCGGTAAAAACGGGCGTCACACAGACACGGCGCAGCAATTCCATCGCTTCGTCGGCGGAATAGCCGCTCTCACGCATGCGACGCAATGTCCCCTGCAGGCTGCCACGCTGCGGCGGCTTGCCATTCTCAAGATTCGTGGCGAGACGGCGCCGTTTGCGATGGTTGGTCTCCGCCAGATTGATTAGTTCGAAATAAAAGCCGAACGCCCGCGCCAGCTTGTAGGCCGTATCGGTGTCGAGCGCATGCACCAGCGCAAGTGCCTGCTGTTGTTTGCTCTCAGCCTTGGCGCTGTCGTGGTCAAAGTCCGCGTCGCGCCGCTCGATCGCGAGCTTGCGCAAAGCCTCGACCGTTTCGAACAGCTTGTCGCCGACCTGCTCACGCAGCACCTCGCCCAGCAGAATGCCAAGCGAGCGCACGTCACGCCGCAGGGGCGCTTCTTTTTGTTCCGGTTCGGTTGCACGCAACTCCGCAAGGCGGGTCGACCAGTCTGCAGGTTGCCACAGGGACGGCATGGCACCAGTAAAGCAGCGAGTCGGCGAGTCAGCAAGTTAGCGGGTCAGTGCGTCCACGTTGGGCGAGTATGCCGGGTCAGACGGCGAGCCCTTTTGTGATGGCAGCGTGACAGCGATGATCGCCGCGGTGACCGCGATGGTGAGCAACACATACACGCTGCCCTCCGGGCCGGTGAGGCCACCACTCAGAATCGTTTTCCCCATGGGGTGCGTTGCGACCAGCGCATGCTGAATCATGTTGCCGCTGTCAGCGACGCCGTAGAGAAACGACTCTGCCCAGTCCCACGCGGCGTGCCAGCCGATTGCCCACCAGAGCGAACCGGTGCGCCAAAGACTGAACGCAAAGACAAGGCCGATCAACCCCGCGGCCCAAACCCCGAGGGGACTCTCGCCGGGATTGCCCACGTGTCCCAGCCCGAAGAGAAATGAGAAGAGAAGCGCGGAGAGCCAGAAGCCGAGTACCTTGCGGCTGCGGTTGCCCATGCCGAGTGTGCCCGCGATACCGGCAAAACCGCGTGCCAGTGTGAACTGCAGAAATCCTCTCGTCAGGTACTCCTCGGAGAAGCCGACGCACAGGAAGGCAAAGGCCCACGCCAGCCCCCAACGCAATATATCCGCACCGAAGAGAAGCCGTGCGTCGAAGACAAGCAGGTGGCTCGCCCACAACGCGAGAATCAGCAGCGAAAATAGCAGCAGTCCCCACACCAGGCCTGCTGAAAACTGTTTGCCGCGGCCTCGTATCGAACCGAGTCCATACTGGGCCATGCGGCGCTTCTCGATCTTTGAGACGATCCATGCGGCAATCATCGCGAAGACAAAGGGAAGGCCGTGAGAAAACAACGGCGGCTGCATCCACCGCGCCGCCTCGCCACGATGCGGCGCATAGCGCAACATGCCGGTCGCGCGCAGCACGGGTTTGTCGAGCAGGGCGAAGCCAACGAAGACAAGCAGAAAGAGGAGCAGCGACCAGCCCGCGCGCAGACCATCCGTCCCGAAAAAGACCCAGCGCACGCCTTTATTCTGCGGGTCCTGGTTGCGCAATGCTTCCGCATCATCTTCCACGGGTGGGTACCACGTGGGCTCACCTGTCTGTGGGATTTGCGCAGCGCTGGGTCTGATGTCTTCTGGCATGGTCGTTCTCCGGTGAAGAACAGTGTTGCACGGCACTTTGCAGTCACGTCCTGCTTTTGTTTCCCATCTGTCTGCGGCAATGGCAAGAAGCTGAGAAAAAACTTGGGAAGAAATCGTGTTGGGTGGATTGACAAGCCGCAGTTTTCGGCTCAAGAATACAAGCCAGCACCCCTCCACCTAGGCACGACAAAGATTGGCCCCCGCGACCGGCCCCGCGTCAGCCTCCGCGTCTCGGCGAACCGAACGTGACGGCTGTTCCTTCTTGGAACTCCGTTTCGAGGTGTCTATGAAGCGTACCGTCGCTGCTCTTCTGCTTAGCCTTCCGGCCCTTCTGCCTGCATGTGCAGAGAAGCTGATTCCGGCTGGCTCGATCATTCAATGCACCATCTCTGAGCCGAAGATCTCCTCCAAGGTGATGGACAAAGGCGACCCCGTCCTCTGCCGTTTGAGCCACATGGAGTACTACGGCCGGTCCGTCTTTCCCTACGGCAGCTATCTTGTTGGCCGCTTTGAGGACTACAAGGACCCAGGCCACCTTGTCGGTAAGGGATGGATGGAACTCGTCTTCGACCGCATGGTTGTTTCGCAAACAGACGAGGTGATCCCGATCACGGCCAAGGTGGTCGATGTTCCCAAATCGAAGTACGCAGTCGACAAGGAAGGACGCATTCACGGCAGCGGACACGCCGTACGCGACACCGTGGAGTGGCTGATCCCGGTGCTGTGGCCCATCGACCTGATCAACCTGCCGCGCCGTGGCCCAACGCCGGTGCTGAAGGCAGAGACGCGTCTGACGCTGAAGATCATGGACGATTTCGGCCTGCCCACGAAGCAGGAGATTCAGGATGAGCTTGCGCCCAAGCAGCCGACGCTGATTCCGCGCGCATCGGTAGAAGCGCCGATCGAGCGGCAGGCCCCCGTGCAGCAGAGCTATGCTCCTGTGCAGTACGCTCCGCAGCCTGCGCCCACGGTGATCGTGAACAACTACGGGCCACAGCAACAGCAGGCAGCGCCGCAGGTCGTGCATGTGCCGGTAGCGGTCTATGGGCCGCCACCGCCGCCTGTCTACTACGCGCCGCCGCGCATCTACGCACGGTCATACTACGGGTACTGAGCAGGAGTTAAGGGCGTCCGCAAAGTTCGCTAGACTTCCGCAAGGTTCGTAACGTACTTTGCGCAAACTCTGCGTACATTGCGGACGCTCTTAGCGCGCGAACCTTGCCTCAATCCTGTCGCGTAGCCTCAGCGACGGCCTCTCCACAATCCAGAACGAAGCTTCCGCCGCAGCGAGGACAGCCAGCAGGTTTTTCCACCCGCTCGGCACCCAAAAGGGGCCGAGAAACAGTTGCTGCCAAAGGTAGAGGCTGTACGAGATCAGCCCGATGTGGCGCAGGGGAGCAAGGTTCAGCAGACGACCCACCAGTGGCTCCGGCCGAAGCACCACCCAAAGCAGCAGCAGCGCGATCGATGCACCGCTGAGGCTCACGCCGAAGAGTCCCCATGCCCACAGGGGAACGTGGGTTTGAATATGTCCGTACATCAGCAGCAAGCTGAATGCGCTCAGCAACGGCAGCGGATGGAAGAACCGCTGCACTCGTTCGCGAAAGCGCCCATTTTTCAGACCGAATGCAAGCAGACCGCCGAAGACAAGCAGGTCCAGCGTGGTGTGCAGCAGCCGCAGCCACTGTCCACCCACGCCGTAGAGCGGCAGCAGGTGCACCATGCCCAGGCGCGCGAACGGGGCGGCGAGCAGAATGCCGAATGCAAGCCGTACCGCATTGCGCCGCGCAACCAGCAGCAGCAGAAACGGCCACAGCAGGTAGAACTGCTCCTCAACCGAGAGCGACCAAGTGTGCAGCAGGTACCAACCACCCGGACTGCCGCCCAGCCATGTGTAGGGAACATAGTTGGAGATGTACCCCGCGGAGACCAGCAGCCCCTTCAGAGGAATGGCGCGATGCATCCACCAGGCCGCCGCTGCCGCCACCAAAAGGTAAACATAGTATGGCGGAAAGATACGCATCGCGCGCCGGAAGTAGAACCGGCCAAGGCCGATGGTGCCGGTGCGTTCCTGCTCCTGCAACAGCAGGGTAGTGATCAGGAATCCGCTGATGACGAAGAAGATAGAAACGCCAAGGCCGCCCTGTCCGATGGAGACAAACAGATCGTGCGCCCAGCCGGTCTGCGGCAGCGACGACCAGCCGTAAAGGTGCGACACGATCACCATCAGCACCGCAACGGCGCGCAGGCCGTCCAGCGATGGAATAGAGCGTCTACCCTTTGGTGTCTCCGCGTGCGCTCCCAGCGGATGCGCCGCGGCCGGACTCTTCAGAATGTGGGAGTCTTCGGGCCGCAGCCGCTTAGGCCAGCGCACCCTGCTCCTCCAACTGCGTGGAAAGCTCTTCCCATTCGTTCATCAGAGCTTCGTGCTTACGGCGCAGGTCGGCGAGTTCCGCCTGCTGCTTCTGCGAGCGCTCTGCCGAGACGAAGTTGCCGAGGTCTGCTTCGATGGCACCCATGCGTTCTTCCATACGGGGCATCTCGTCCTCGGCAAAGCGGACCCGCTCCTGCAGCGCCTTGAGTTTCATTGGATTGATCCTCTTGACGGTCGAGGGAGTCGCAGCAGCAGCAGGTGCAGGTGTTTCAACCATGGGAATATGCATTTTCTGTATCTCGATAGCGGCCGCAGCCATCTTGTCCGGACCGCCGTTTTTGCGCCAGAGATAGTCCTCGTAATTGCCCGGAAAGACCTGCACGCCGCCATGCTCGTACTCGAAGACGCGTGTTGCAAGACCATCAATGAAGTAGCGATCGTGTGAGACGAACAGCACCGTTCCCGTGAAGTTGCGGATCGCCTCCAGCAGCACATCTTTCGCACGAAGGTCAAGGTGATTCGTCGGCTCGTCCAGCAGGATGAAGTTCGCCGGCGAGACCAGCATCCGTGCCAGCGCGTAGCGGTTGCGCTCGCCGCCACTGAGCACGCCGAGTTGCTTGAAGACGTCGTCGCCGTTAAAAAGAAAGGCACCAAGCAGATTGCGCAGTTCCACCGTGGGCACCTTGGGCGCGGCGCTGGAGATGTCCTCGAGCATCTTCGCTTCGGGGTCCAGCACCTTGTACTGGTCCTGCGCGAAGTAGTCTGCAACCACGTTGTGACCATAGCGAACCGTGCCGCCCGTGGGCTGCTCCAGCATGGAAAGCATGCGGATCAGCGTGGACTTTCCCGCTCCGTTCGGGCCAACCAGCGCGATACGGTCGCCACGCTCGATGGTGAAGTTCACGTTCGACAAGATCTGCTTCGGCTCGTACCGTTTGGAGAGGGCGCTGACCTCGCATACGGTACGTCCGCTACTGGGTGGCTGCGGGAAAGTGAAGTGGATGGTCTCTTCGTCTTCCGGCACCTCGATGCGTTCAATCTTATCCAGTTCCTTGATGCGGCTCTGTACCTGCTTGGCCTTGGTAGCCTGGTAGCGAAAGCGGCTGATGAAGGCCTCAAGCTGCTCGATGCGATCACGCTGGTTTTTGTAGTCGTTCGCCAGTTGCTCGCGCCGCTCCGTCTTTTGCTTCACGTACTTCTCATAGCCACCCGTGTAGAACCATATGCGCTTGTTCCATACTTCGACGATCTTCGAAACGGTCACGTCCAGAAAGTAGCGGTCATGCGAGATGAGGATAAAGGCGCGCGGGTAGCTGCGCAGGTAGTCTTCCAGCCAGTTCCGCGACTCCAGGTCCAGGTGGTTCGTGGGTTCGTCCAGCAGCAATAACGAGGGCTTTTGCAGCAGCAGCTTTGCGAGCGCAATGCGCATCTGCCAGCCGCCGCTGAACTCCTCTGTCTGGCGCGACCAGTCCTCGCGGCTGAAGCCGAGACCCCCCAATACCGCGCCCACCTGGGCGTCCAGCGTGTAAAGGTCCTGCACCATGAGTTGTTCGCTTACTTCGCTGTAGCGGTCAGCTATCTCTTCATACTCAGGTGAAGAAGGATCGACCGTGCCCAGTTGGTCGCCCAGCGACTCCATCTCCGCCTGCATGGCGTGCGCTTCGGCAAAAACCGACAGACACTCCTCAAAGACGGTCTTGCCACGCAGGATCAGGCCGTCCTGGGGCAGGTAGCCAATGGTCAGCCCTTTTGACCGAATCAGTTGACCACCATCCAACGCCTCGGAGCCCGAGAGCAGCTTCAGCAGGGTGGATTTGCCCGTGCCGTTGCCGCCACCCAGGCCGGTGCGCTCCGCCGGGGTAATCCGCCAATTGGCTTCTTCAAATAACGTTTTGTGGCCAAAGTGCTTGGCCCCGCCGGAGAGTTGCAGCATAAGCCTATTTTCGCATCGGCGGAAAAGGGCGTGAGAAAAGGATTTCTGGACGCAACTCTGAGTGAAGGCTGGCGTCTTTTCAAGTAGATCGATCCAAGCGCTCTGCCATTGCAACAAAGAATTGCCGCGCATCCCGCGCAGAAGGAAGCATGCGTTGCAAGAATTCTCCTC
>CALMAP010000090.1 GCA_937859825.1 uncultured Terriglobus sp.
TGAGTGGCACCACGCCCGAAGGAGTGACGGTTTTTGAAGATTCATACGACGAAGAACAGCGAGTCGAATCACAAACTGACTCTCTTGGCAACACGTCGTACTTTGCCTATGACGAAGCCACTCAGCCCGGCAGCGTCATCACCACGGTGACCAACCGGCTAGGTAAAAGCTCAACATATGTCAACGATTCTAATTACCACTTGTTGAGTACCACTGACCCGCTTAGCCACACCACGAGCTACACCTACGACTCAAATGGTTCCCGCACGAGCGGGACCGATCCGAACGGGAACAAAACGCAATTTGCGTATGATGCCGGTGGAAACTTGGTTTCCACAACAGATGCGGCTAACAACGTCTCCAGTGCGGTCTTTGATTCGAGCAACAATCCGGTCTCCGTCACCAACGCTGGGCAACAGCAGCAAACGGTGACTTACGACAGCTCGAATCGACCAATTGCCACCAAGGATTTTCAAGGCAACGTGACCAAGCTGGCTTACGACAGCCACTCGCTTCTGCTCAGCCAAACCTTGCCAAAAGGTGGTGTGCGCCAGTTCAGTTATACGGCAGGCCAGCCGACGCAAATAACCGACCCTAATGGCAACATCTCGAAAATAGCTTACGACGCCAAAGGGCGTCCGACCACAATCACAGATGCCGCCGGAGGACAGAGTACCCTCGGTTATGACATCAACGACCACCTGACCAGCCGCAGTGACCCTCTCGGGAACACAAATAGTGCCGTATACGACAGCCGTGGCTTAAAGCTCAGCGAAACTGATGCCCTCGGTTATACCACGAAGTACACCTACGATGACAACCGTAATCTCACCTTCCGCCAAGATGCGCTAGGAAATTATACAAGTTACGGATATGACGTAGAAGACCGCTTGTACGGTGTAAGAGATGCGAAGGGCAACACGACTTATTTCTTCTACGACGACGCTGGGCGGCTATATGCCACCACAGATGCACTCGGTAATAACACCTTCTTCACCTACGACGCTGCCGGAAACCGTACCAAGATAACCGACGCCCTCAAGAACACGGTGGCCGCAACTACCTTCGATGCCCGCAATCTGCCGGTGACTGTCCAGGATGCTCTCAACCGGAAGACATCTAATGTCTACGACAATCTGGGACGGCTATCCTCACGCACGGACCCTCTCAATCGCAAGACTGCTTACTCGTTCGACCCGAACAACCGCTTAATCACCGCCACCAATCCGCTCAATCAGGCGACCGCACAGAACTTCGATGCAGACGGAAACCTTGCCAGCCTGATTGATGCAAAGAGTGGAAAGGTTGGGTTGAGTTACGATGCGGCGGGTCGATTGACTCTCCTCACTGCACCAAGTGGCCACTCAACCTCTTATGCCTACGATCCACGTGGTTTGTTGATTGAACTCACCAAACCTTCGGGCCAGAAAAGCACTTCCATTTATGACGCGGCGGGAAGGAAAACCACCCTGACCGATGCGACAGGAACAACCGCGTACACCTACGATGCTAACGGGCGTTCTTTAACGACGGCTCGTGACTACAAGCCTATCACCCGTACCTACGATGCTCTAGGTCGTTTAACGAAGTTCACCGACTACGTAGGTGATGGAATCAGCTACGCCTACGACGCAGTAGGCAATCAGACGGACATTACCTATGCTCCCGGTCTGGTGGTTCATTACACCTACGACGCCGACAATCGGATGACCAGCGTCACCGATTGGAGTCAGCATACGACGACCTACGCTTACGATGCCGATGGCAGGCTCACCACCACAACTCGCGCCGATGGCAGCGTAGAAACGCGGAGCTATGACGCCGCTGGCCAACTGACCGGGATTTCCGACACCGTCAAAGGCACCAACATCTATCAGACCACTCGCACCTTCGATGCGGCTGGCCAAGTGACGAGTGAAGTTTCCAAACCGAAAGCCAAACCGCCAGCCATCGAGAAAACATCGATGACGTTCGATGCTGATAATGCCCTGGCGAGCTTTAACGGCGTTCCCACAGTTTTCGATGCTGATGGCAATATGACTCAGGGGCCAATTGCCGGTGACCCATCGGCTGCGCTGACTTACAACAGCAGAAATCAGCTTATCACCGCTGGCAGTTTGTACTACTTGTATGATGCTGAGAACTACCGGACCGGATTTGCTGAGAACGGTGTGACGTACGGCACAATCTATGACCGAAGTGTGCCTCTGAGCCGCCTGCTCGCAAAGGTAGGCCCTGACGGTTCTGTAGTGCGTTACATCTACGGATTAGGACTTATTTCTGATGATGCTGGTGATGGCTACCGCCTCTACCACTTCGACGCTCGTGGCAGCACTGTGGCGATGACTGACGGCTCCGGCACTGTAATTGGTAAAGCCATCTACGGGCCGTTTGGTGAGCTTATTAAACGCAAGGGAGCTGCTGCCGATACGCCTTTCCTGTTCAACGGACGGTATGGGGTAGTAACGGATGCCAACGGCCTCTACTACATGCGGTCGCGGTACTATGACCCGACAGTTCGACGGTTCATCAATCAGGACCCGACACTTGGTTCGCCGGGTGATAGCGGTGGATTGAACAGGTTTGCATTTGCTAATGGGAACCCAATTTCATTGATTGACCCGTTCGGATTGTCAGCGGATGAGGACAATGGGTCTTTCTTCGAGAACCATAGACTTGGAATCGAAATTGTCGGCGGCGTTGCAGTAGTTGCAGGTGTGATAATTTTTGGACCCGAATTAGCAATCATTGCAGGAACTGATGCGGTTATTGAGAGTACGGGGATCGGCGTGATAGAAGGAGGAAGTGAACTGTTGACAGGTGAGGTCATAGAATCTACAACGGCTATAGAGGAAGGCGCGGCTTCAACATATGACACTACCATCCCTCAAACCGGAAGGTATCTTAATGTTGGCACCAATGTCACAGCATCCGAATTTCAAGGAAATCTAATATCAAACGGTTATAGTATAGTGAGTAAAGGCGTTTCAACAAATGGACCATTTACCGTTCTTTCCAATGGTCAGAGCACGTATACGATATACACAGCTACTAGTACTGGACAGGCAAGTGCACAGGTTGTTAACTCAGCTGGGACAATCTTGAAGTACCGCTTGGGGCTCCCATGAACAGCAACAATCCTAGTACTAGAACATCGGACCAGAAAACCAATGCACTTGCTAAATTGCACGAATCTTTAAATGCAGAAGTACAATTTCCTGCTAACGTTTTCCGGGGACTTTGGGACAATTTTCTATTCTTTGACTCTGATATGATATTTGATGCGGAATTCATCAAAGAAATAGCTAGTTTATCAACAGGAGAAAGCAGCGACTGTGTCTGCATGTGCAATGTTAGCGAGGCGCAGAGAATAAGAAGTTTTATGCAAGCGTCTATATTCCTGTATAAAGAAACAACTAATACCCAGTATTTAGCAATGTTGCGTGGTTCAGATGCTGGTGTTGGTTGGCTTTATCGCATGGATCGTTACGCTTTGATTTCAGAATCTGGAAACTGGTGCATCTACTGTGAAAGGAACAATGAAATAGCTGTGCTGGCCGTTCGCAATAGAAATGCGGTTGAGAACTTAGATGCTGTGATAAAGAACGTAAGAGCAACTAGCATCAAACACGTTGACAAACATTCTGCCATCTATGGGCTATCTAATCGCGCTTTGTCTGATAAGTGGCGTACCACATTCATTCAAGAATATGCCGCAAGGCTATAATCACCTAGGTACATTAACATAACTATCATGTATTTATTTGGAAACTCTCGGCTAAAGCGATATGCCGTTCTATTCCTTCTTGTGTCTTATTTTGGGAAAGTTTCTGCTTCTGCGCAGACATATTCTTACGATCCTACTGGAAGATTGGACAAAATTATATACACAAATGGTACGACACTTAAATACAAATACGATGCAGCCGGAAATCTGAAAAAGGCGACGGTCAAGCCTGCCGTTACTGCCTCTTTGAGTGCAGAGGAAGTGAGCGGCAAAACAGCGCGGTTTGAGGTGAAGCGAACAGGTGATATGAC
This sequence comes from uncultured Terriglobus sp., assembly GCA_937859825.1. Lineage (GTDB taxonomy): Bacteria > Acidobacteriota > Terriglobia > Terriglobales > Acidobacteriaceae > Terriglobus. The sequence continues at coordinate 4,039 of CALMAP010000090.1, forward strand.
CGAGGCTCTTACAGTTGTTTTGTTTACGGAAGGTGAAGCTGTTGGTGGCCAAGACTACTCAGACTTGCCTGGAAGTGTCACCATTCCGGCTCACGAGTCATCCGTGAGCTTTTCTGTGACATTGCACCCCGAAAGGTTTACCAGCCAAGACAAAAAACTAGTGCTTAGCCTTAAAGAAAGTGATGATTATGATGTAGCTGAGTACTCTTCAGCTACTATCACACTCAGCGCAAAGAAGTAGGCGATGTTTGCCTCGACATCTTCTATTCCGTTTCCCATCGTTGGATTGCCAGAACGTGTGCAGCAGGATGTTGAAGTTTTATTGGCTCTGCCAGTTCTGTCCCGTCCAGCTTCATCCTCAATAAGCCGTGCTGAGTTTCTAGAATGCCCAACCCAGCCGCTGCCATAACCAATAGCTGTGCCCCCGCATTGCTCACCAAGAACGGCTCCGGTGACATCCGATTTTCGGTTTCTCCGGCGGTTTGCAACCAACTTCCGCGCAGACTCGAATCCGGCACTTCCCGTGAGAAGGCGAAGGCATCATCGCTCACCCTGGTGATTCCCGCTCCACCCTTCACTTTAAGGGCCGTTTTTTGCTCTAAATCCACCAGCGCACCGTTCCTGCCATCGATTCCGCCAGCCGCGAAGATAAACCGCCCATCCGGCGAAGGCTCGCCAATCTTGAAGCACGGGAACGGCAATGCGGTGACTTCCGTTAGGTCATTGGTGAGCCGGTCGTAGCTGGCGATGCCTTTGCCTGCTACCAAGGCGATGCACCTATCGTTGCCGAGCCATTGGAAGTCCGTCATAGCCGCCCGACCTATCGGAGTAGCTTTGGGTTCATCGGCGTCCACGTCGTAGCAGTAGAACTGCCCGTTCATCACGCCAACCAGCCATTTGCTGTCGGGCGAACGCCGTTTGCCGATGTCAGCCATTGGAATTTGTACCGGCTTCACGCGGCCTGTCTTCAGATCCACTCGGAGCAACACGTTGAAGTTGCGAACGACCAGCGTTTTTGAGGTCAGTAGGGCAATGTTGTCGGCGAAGTTTGCTTCGTTAAATTGCTCAATCGAAGTCACCTTTTTTTCGTTGATGAATTTGAATGCCTGCCAGTCTACATCGGCACGCCATACTTCTTTGGCTTGACCGAAGACCGCCGTTCTACGGTCGTCGGCGAAGGCGACTTTGGTTGGTTTGGCGAGCCTTGCATTCTCGTGCCCGTCGAGAGTGAACCGGACAAAGCCGCCGTCATACTGGCCGATTATCTTCTTCGCGGTGGCGTCGTAGAACAGCCGGAGCGGAATACTGCCTTTCAGCCAGTCTTTGAAAAGTAGCTGGCCGTCGTCGATGTCGTAAAGGTCGTTATCGACTAGGAGCAGATGGTCATACTTGGCTTGGATGAGGGCAAGCTTCGGCCCGAAGTCTTCCACCGGCGTAGGCCGGTTCAACCCATCTGCCTTTCGGGAATGGAATACCCACCAGCCGAGGAAAAGCACGGTGCTGCCGACAATTACCCCGAGTACCAAGGCGTACTTGGGGAATTGTTTGATGAGCGGCCACCATCTCATGGCTGTTCAGGAGGCTGAGGTTCCCGGATCATCCGCACTTCTTGGCGGGGTTATCGTGATTTCCTCAATGACGGTTTCGTTATCCTTGGGGTCTTCAAGCTCAGAATCGGCTTCCTTCACGGAGGAACCGCGTTGCCGCCGCAACCCGTCAAAGAGCTTCGTGCCCAAGCCCCGGCCTTTAATGGTTATCATGAAGCCGCCGAATTCCATGTCGATGTACCCGGCCTCGGGGTCGAAGTTGAACCAGCTCAGATCAGAATACGAAAAACACGTCCGCAGCCCATTCCTTAATTGTAGCTCAAGGAAATGCTCAGGCGTTCCTTCCACCGTGAGGATCGAGAAGAATTTGTCGCCCACTTCCTCCGTAACCGGCTTCTCGGGTTGCCGCCTGGATTCGAGAATGTTGTCGATGGCGTTTCTAGACATGGTGATTTACCTCCTTCTCACCGCTATTGGTGTTGGCGTTTGTACTTTTGCTTTTTGCTGGGTTTGCTGCTTGCTGGCATCTGCCGTGCGCTGCTTTGCCGCGTGTTTGGCACTGCGATCTGCATCCCCACCCTGTAATGATATGCTCTGGTCTTTGCCGAGCTTCACCCTGCGGTGGTTATCGTTTTGCGGCTGGTGACCTTGCTCACCTTTACTCCGGCTGATGGCCTGCTTGAAATGGTCGGTCGCGGCTCGGAATGTGTTCGCCAAGCGGGCAACGCGGCCTGTCGCCGGGGTCTGCGTTTGCTCTGCCGGTTTCGCCCTCTCCGCTACCTTGCTTGGCTTGGCTTCGGTTGGCGGCGAAGTCGGACGGATGAAGCTGCGCTTGTTGGTTTCGGTGTAGCCCGGCTTTTTCTCTTGGTTGCCGGAATAGCCTTTGGAGCGGCTTTTGCCATCCGCCGTATGGTTGTTGCGGCGTGCCTCGACGTATTGCCGCCAATCCGTACCGTTCTGCTTCTGGGCCGCCGCATCCTGCCGCCGCTCTTGCAGCAGGTTTTTGACGAAAGTTTTAGACTCCCCTTCCGCCCGGCGGCTCTGGATCGACTCGCGCCACTGTTTGGCGTTCATTTCCATGCCCACAAAAGAAGCGATTTCAGCTTCACGAAGTCCAGCTAATTCGACACCGGACAACCGGATTGCCGTGTTTCCAACCGCTTCCTGCAATCCGCTCCGGCTATCGGTGTAAATGCGAACCGTCTCTTTGCCCCGGCTGACGCTCACATAAAACTGCTCCTTTGTGGAACTCGCACCGAACGACGATTCGCTCTGGGCAATGAGCACATCCCGGACGCTTTTGCTCTGCGATGCATGCGAAGTGCTGCAATAGCCATAGGCGAGATGCCCGTGGTGAGGATTCAAGACCGCTTTGGTGTTGAGCACGATTTGCCCCTTCCGGTTGAACCCGGCCACCGAGAAACCATAGCCGTTGTCAATCCGCCGCCCATCAGCGGTCTCGCCGTTCCGTGTAATGCGGATTTGGTCGCCCACTGCCAGCGTGATTTCGCGTTCCTCGTAAACCTGGAAGCGGGCAGCATGTTCAAGCGGGAGCGAGACCCGCCGTCCGGCCTGGTTCTCAATTTGCACCGCTCTGGTTTCATCCTGCCTCAAGACCCTGAAAAGCTCACCGCGCTTGATGCCCTTGGCGTTTTGATGGAACTGGACGGCCAAGCCCTCGCCGTACAGTTCAGGCCTTTTGCGGTCGGCTTCCTCCCATTGCAGATTGTGATACTGGACGAAGTTGCGGTCACCGCGCAACTGCCCCGCTTCGCGCCTGGCATCGCGAATCGCGGCAGTCACCTTGGCACTTTCCGCATGAGTAGGAGATACCACCAGCGGAACACTGCCCTGGCGGCTCAACTGCAAAAAGTCGTGAGCCAGCAGCCGGTAACGCTCAACGTCGTCTTGCACCTCGACGATGGCGTCCAAGCCGTCCAAACGCCGGAAAGCAGACGGCAAGTCGCCTTTGCTCAAAGCGGCAACCGCACTGCGGTAGGCTTCTCGCTCCTGGCGTCTGATCTCGGCGACTTCCGCCACCTTCATACCGGCATGCGTTTGGAGTAGCCGGAAAGGATTGCCGCGAGCAACCGGCGCATGCTGTTGAGCGTCGCCGGTAAGGATTATCCGCGTCGAGCTGCCGACCGCCCGCATGATGCGCCACATGTCCCGCACGCCGAGCAGCCCAGCTTCGTCAATCCATATCGCCTGCCCCCTGACCTTCTGTTGAAGCTCCGGATTGGCGAGCAGATGTGCAACAGTCTGCGCGTTGGCAAATCCGGATTCCCGGAGCGTGCCGCGCGATGCCTCCGCCGATGGTGCGAAGGCAAAAACCCGCCTGCCGGTCGCCTCAATGGCGGGAACCACTTCCTGCATCAGCGTGGTTTTGCCCGCGCCGGCCACGCCGCGCACGGCAATCACCTGATCCTTACTATATAGTATATGGCGCACCGCCGCCCGCTGCTCCCCTGTCAGCCGCTCATCAGTGAATTTGGCGTGGCGTTGCTTGAACGGCGCACATACTCCCCTTCCCGTCCGCACAAAGTTGATGAGCGATACTTCCTCTGCCAGCACATCCAGCGAGGTACAAAGCCGCTCGCCTTTGATTTCTCGCTCGACCATGCCGTGTAGACTGAATCCGGCACGTATTTCTGTCGGCATGACTTGCCCGACGCCGTAGCGCATGGCCTCGCCCATCAAGCGAGTGGATTCGACGACGGAATGTTTGGCAAAGAGCTTTTCACAAGCGTAGTCCAGTGCCTCTTTGGCCGTGATTTTCGAGGTCTGTTGTCCGGTTGTTTGACCGAACCTTACCCTTGTGATTGCCGCCTTCTCTTCCGCCGTAAGCCTTCCCTCCCAAACCTTGAGCAATGCCGAACGCGTCAAGCCCTTGCGTTTACCCTCCCGGCTCGTCGCTCCAAGTGCATCCTTCGCCTTGGCGTCCGTGATACCTTTGGTGTCGGCCAGCCGCTCAATTTGCGCGGTGCGGCGGGAGAACTTGGTAATAACACTCTGCGGAATGCCGCCGATTTCCCAACCTTGGCGCGTGCGCTGAATTCCATAGCCGAGCGAGGTAATCTTATCGGTCAGCCGGGAGTGAAAGACTGCTTCGCTGTACGGAGCTTCCTTCTTGATTCCCGCCCAGGATGCGGCCTTCCATCGCTTTTCCACCGGATCAAAGGTCGAGTTGAAGGCGAAGCAATGAACGTGCAAATGCGGGTCGGGAATGCCGCCCACCGGCCTCGCCGTGAAGTGAACGAATTCGGCCCACGCCAGGTTTCCGGTGAGCCGTTCGCTATGCTCACCCCGCCGCTGCACCCTTGTTGCCGCCCGCACTTCAATCTCACTCATCGTCTCGGCAACCACCGAGCGGAAGGCATCCACAATGCGGTTATCGCCAGTCAGCGCGTGGAGTACCGAGAGACTTTTTGGCGCATGGAAATTCAGGTCGTATCCCACCCGCCTATCCGCCCGCGTGCGCGGCGTCAGGTTCTTGCCCGTCGCCGGATGGATGTTTTCCGCCAGCGCCGCGAAGGCTTCGCTGTTTACTTTACCGGTGAGACCCAGCCGCTCAGCAGCCAACCCGTACCATTGGCCGATAACTTCCTGCTTCTCCGAATAGTAGTCTTCGCGCTTTAAGCCTTCGGCATAATACGCCTTCGCCGCCGCAACGCTTTTATGAGCTACGACACGCAGCATAGATACCCCGATTGTGTTGGATGTTGACGAATGATTGTTACCTCTAATTGGTGTTGTCCCTGCCCTGTTGGACAGGGTGAATAGCCGACTGGTGGCGAGCGGATTTTTACCCGCCAAGCTGCTCAGAAGTTCGCGTTTTGACCCAGCCAGCAACTCAGAAGAAGGGGCATACAGACATCTCCTTTTAGCACTGCTAAAATTGTCTCGCTTTCAGCGCTTGAACTGATACGCTCGCGTAAATATTCGACGCTGCAACCATGTCTCAAATCCCTCTCGCCAAGGCCAGTCCGCCGTCACCGGCGAACCGGGATTGGCCCGATAACGACGAGGCACTTTTGGAACTGAGTGCCGACGACGGAAAGACCAAGCTGCCAGAAAACTTCTGGTGCCTCAACGACGCTTTTCAAGGTGTCCAAGTGTTCGGTGGAACCGGCTCGGGCAAGTCGTCCGGCAGCGGTCAGGCACTGACCCACGCCTTCCTCGATGCCAATTTAGGCGGCCTCGTTTTAACCGCCAAGACCGATGAGGTTCATGCTTGGCAGGAGTACGCCAAAGCTGCTGGGCGTGAGTCAGATTTACTCATCGTCGATGAACACGCCAAATGGCGCTTCAATTTCTTGAGCTACGAATTGAACCGTTCGGGAGCCGGTGCCGGACACACGGAGAACTTGGTGAATCTCTTTACCAGCGTGCTCGAAGCATCCGAGCGAAAGCACGGCCAAGGCGGCGGCAGCGATAGCTACTGGCAGCGCACCCTGAAGCAATTGCTCCGTAACGCCATCGACTTGGCCGTCATCGCAGCCGACGACCTCGACCTGCCCTCGCTTTACCGGATCATCACTTCCGCCCCGCGTTCGGTGGCGGAGGCCGAGGATGAAAAATGGCAGTCTGATTCGGTCTGTTGCCAGCTCCTTGAAGTCGCCAAGGAAAAGGCGGCGGCGAAGAATCGAGAAGCGGACCTGGAACTGACCCGCGATTACTGGCTGAAGGAGTTCCCCGGCCTTGCCGTGGAAACTCGTTCGGTGATCGTCTCTACCTTTACGAGCATGGCCGACTGCTTCCTGCGCGGGATGCTCCGCCGCTTGTTTTGCGCCGACACAAATTTCAAACCCGAAGACACCTTCACCGGAAGAATCATCGTCTTAAACCTGCCCGTAAAGGAATACAACGAACTTGGGCAGTTCGCCCAAGTGCTTTTCAAGTTCGTTTGGCAACGTGCGGTTGAACGGCGCATCCCGCCACTCATCGGACGCAAAGCCGTGGAAGAAACCATTCGTCCGGTGTTCTTGTGGGCAGACGAGAGCCAGTTCTTTGTAAATTCATACGACGCGCTTTTCCAGAGTACGGCAAGATCTTCCCGGGCCTGCACCGTCTACCTGACCCAAAATCTCCCGAGCTATTTGGCTGTGTTTAGCGGCTCCAACTCCCGGTCGGAAGTTGAAGCCTTTGTCGGGAACCTTCAGACCAAGATTTTTCACGCCAACGGAGATCCGACGACCAACAACTGGGCGGCGGATTCCATCGGGAGAACCCGGCAGATGCAGTATTATGGCGGCACGAGCGAGACACTTGCCCGCGCCTCCGGCCCCGCTGGAGGCAGTAACCAGAGCGCAGGCGTCAGCCAGGTTGTTGAGTACTTGGTGCAACCTCAGGAGTTCACGATGCTACGCACCGGTGGCGAGGAGTGCGCCCTGAAAGTTGACAGCATCATTTTTCAAGGTGGGCGGCGGTGGGTCGTGCCGAGCAAGGACAAGCCGAAAATGCAAAATCATATTCGCCATGTGTTCACCCAAATTGCTACGAACCCATGAAGGACAAGCAGGTTTCACCGCCGAACGCTGAGCCACGAATACCATTCGTCAGCGCATTCCTGCATTGCGTGAGCAGGTAGTGGTTACCTGACTGTTGCTTTGTGTTGGATGGCGAGGTTGTAGGT
>CALMAP010000091.1:0-3005 GCA_937859825.1 uncultured Terriglobus sp.
GCGACAGCAATCTGCTGCCTGTGATGCGCCTGCGGAGAAAAAGAAGAGTGACACCAAGCGACACGCCCGCAAGCCAGAAGCTGTTCGCTACGCCGTAGCCGACAACCGTGTACTGCGACTTGGTGGTGAGCGAAATGGTCGTCGTCACAGGTGATGACGGTGTGAACGAAGAGTTGCCGATGCTGCACGTGGTGCCGGGCGCGTCTGTACTGCACTTGAGGGTCACCGGCGAAGCGAAGCCCGCGATGGGTGATGTGGTGAGTGAGTAGGTCTTCGGTAGCCCAGCGATCACGGTTCCGCTGCCGGGCGACATGGTCAGAGCAAAGTCGACGCCATTGCCCGTGAGTGCGGTGGCAAAACCGATCCCTGTGAAGGCACCTGTTCTTGAGCCCGTTGCACTTGGTGTGAAGGTGATGGTCACTGGGCAGCTCGCACCGGCGGTCAGTGTTGCCGGGCAGGATGGCGAAAATCTAAAGTCGCCTGTAATGCTCAGGCTCGACACCGAAACGGGTCCAGGGGCAATGTTGGTGATCGTGACGATCTTGCTGGAAGGCGAGCCAAGATCGACATTGCCGAAATCAAGCGAATTGGTCGAGACCGAAAGTGGCGCGACTCCCGTTCCGCTGAGCGCGGCCGTCAGGTCTGTGCCGCCAAAGTTGATCGATAGCGCTCCGGTACGCCGCCCAAGGTCTGTCGGTCGAAACGCAACCTGGATAGAGCAAGTCCCGCCTGCAATCACAGAGGAGCAGGTATTCCCGGTAATCAGGAAGTCGCCGGAGATGCCGGACGAGGCCAAGGTGGCCGTAAAGACAGAGTTGTTCTTGATGGTGAAAGCCTGGGGTGCCGTTGTGAAACCGACTGCCTGGCTTCCAAAGTCGATGCTGGCTGGCGAAATCGTTGCAGGTCCGCCATTGTTTGCCAGATCGAAGAGGCTGTACTCCAGCAGTTTTTCCTGCGGAGTCATGGTTGAATTCGAGCATTCCGAGGGGAAGGACTTGTCTCGTGGTGTAGTGGCTGGATTTTCAACGTGGTATTCGTTGAAAAGAACCCGGCCGCATTGCCCGGAGGTCTGGCCGACAGGTGTTGCGAACGTAAGCTGGATGGTGCCGCCCGTTTGATCGAGCGTAAGCCACGACTGGGTGGGAGCGTTGACAGCGGTGAAGTCTTTGCGAACGACAGAAACATCAATCTTGCCGGGGGTTGTGGATGCTCCTACAAGCTGCAGCCACTTCGACAGGGTAGCTCCGCCAGGAAAGCTGGGATCGACGGTGGCACCCAGTGAAGTGTTGCCGTAAGTTACCAGGTTGCCCGCCCAATTCACGACAGAATTAAAGGGTGGGTTCTGGTAGAGCCATTCGTAAGCAAAATGGCTCCCATAAACGCGGCCACCGCCGTTTGCATAGGTTACGAGGTTGGCAGGCTGTGCTGCAGGTTCGGTATACGAGGCGCCCTCGCAGGGCAACATCAGAATGTCGTAGTTATTTAGGGTCGTCTGATTCGCAATTAGGGTGGTCGCAGAAGGCGTATTGGTATCAATGCGGGCACCCGCGCTGCCGCTTGCCTGGAAAAGCTGAATGCGGCCGGTGCCCGATGGATTTGTAAACTCTGTGTCCTCAATGCCAACTTTGCGCAGGACGCACTCCACCGCGTCGGCGCTGCCAGTCGAGACGGCGAATTTCGGGATGTCACCTTCGCTCTGATTTTTGGGAAAGCGAGCGTTAAACACTGTATTGGTACAGGCGGCCGTCCCGGGAATCGTAAGTTGCCGCCGCCATTTTCCCGCTAGAATCACGATCGGAATATCTGTTCCAACCGGAACATTGCCGAGCGTGAAGGTGCCGTCTGCTGCCGTGAAGCCACCCACAAGTGGAGAACCGGAGGGTAGTTCTCCCGGAACTGGACAGGTAATGCCAGCCGGCAACGCGTTTACCGGGGCGTTCGGAATGTACACCGTGACGTTTGGGATGGGGTCGGTGCCATTTGGTGCATAGACCGTTCCGGTCACCGTCGTGCTGCTACCGGCAGGGCATTGCACCTGCTGCAGGCATAAACCTGTGCAGGTGGTAGGTGTTGTCTGCGCGTGCAGAGCAATACCGATCAGAGACAAAAAGGCGGCAGAGCGGAACAACGGCATATGATATTCCAGCGGGGATGGGCTGAGTCTACTGCACTGTGCACGGATTGCACCAGCCCTAAAAACGGTTCATGCGCAACCTGGCAATTCTGCATTCAGGAGATCAAAGCCGGTTGCTGACTCCATGCCGCTCTGATACGGTTACGGCGAAACGATTTTGCAGGGAACGATGTTTCTCTCGGTCGTGCAGAAGGAGACGAGATGCAGCTTCCCAAGTATTCCATCGGCATGGGTGACCGGTTCGCCCATCAGGCCAAGGCGCAGCTACGCGCGTGCATACTGGCCGCCAAAGATGGTATTGATATCGCGCCTGTATGGAACAAATCAAATCGGGAGCACTTGATTATCGGTTCTGAACCGTCAGGCACCAGGCAGTCCGCGGATGCAGCGGTGCAGAGCCTTGGGTGGGAAAAGCCGTACTTTCTCGATGCGGACCACATCAACCTGAAAACGTTTCAACGGTTTGTGCCACCGTGCAACTTCTTCACAATAGACGTGGCTGACAACATCGGACAGAAGTCCGATGACGACCAGATCGCACGCTTCGTCGAGCGGCATCCGGAGCTGCAAGGAGAAATCCGCATTCCCCGTATCGAGAAGCCTTTTCAGACGGACAAGGCATTCGTCGAAAAAACTGCAAAGCAGTTTCTGGCTGCGGTTCAGCACGCGGCTGAGATTTACCGTGCGATTGCGAGCCTCAAGGGAAATGAGGAGTTCGTTGCCGAGATCTCCATGGACGAGACCGAGTCGCCGCAAACTCCAGTGGAGTTGCTGATCATCCTGGCCGCCATCGCGGACGAGAAGGTGCCGATTCAGACGATTGCCCCCAAGTTCACAGGACGTTTCAACAAGGGTGTGGACTATGTGGGTG
>CALMAP010000091.1:3015-4769 GCA_937859825.1 uncultured Terriglobus sp.
GTGGAGCAGTTCGCGCGCGAGTTTCGCGAAGACCTTGCGACCATCGGGTTTGCCATCGAGCGGTACGGGCTGCCGAAGAACCTTAAGCTGAGCGTGCACTCGGGCTCGGACAAATACTCGATTTACAAGGCCATTCACGACGGTGTGAATGAGTTCGGCGCGGGCGTGCACGTGAAGACCGCGGGAACGACCTGGCTGGAAGAGATCATCGGCCTTGCGGAAGCGGGGGGCGATGGCCTCGCGCTTGCCAAGGAAGTGTATGCCGAAGCCTACGCCCATGCGGACGAATTATGCGCGCCGTACGCGACCGTAATCGACATCAAAACAGAAAACCTGCCCACGCCGGAAGTTGTGCATGGTTGGACCAGCGACGAGTTCGTGAAGGCGCTTCGCCATGAGGGCGATGATCCTGCGTACAACCCTGATCTACGGCAGTTACTGCACGTCGGGTTTAAGGTTGCGGCAAAGATGGGCAAGCGCTACACGGATGCGCTTGAGGCGAACGAAGCGGTAGTTGCACGGAACGTTACAAAGAACCTGTTTGATCGACACATCAAGCCAATTTTTATCGGGTAAAAAGATGTAGACAGGAAAGGCCGCGCCGAAGAGCGGCCTTTCCTAACCTACAATCTACGCGGCCATAATCTTATCTGGAGTGATAGGAAAGCTTCGTACCCGCTTACCGGTTGCGTTGTAGATCGCATTGTTGATCGCACCGGCGATACCGGTAATACCGATTTCACCAATGCCGCGTGCACCCTGTGGACTGAACTTGGTATCAGGAATGCCTACGACAGCCACATCGATAACCTGTGCATCCGCATTTACAGGGACGTGATACTCCGCGAGGTTGTTATTCACCACGCGACCGTAGTTATTGTCCATGTGCGCGTCCTCAGCCAGCGCCATGCTGATGCCCCAAACAAGACCGCCTTGCAGTTGATTGATGCCGGTCTTCTTATTCAACAAGGTACCAATATCGTAAGTCGCAACAATTCGGCGCACCTCCACCATATAAGTGGTTTGATCGACCGCGACCTCGGCGAAGATTGCTCCCCACGAATGCGACGACAGTGCTTTTTCTGCTTCCTCGCTCGGCTGTCCGGCACCCTGCTCCTGAACTTGTTGGCCGTGGTTACGCGCAATGGAGGCGGATAGAGGCTCGGACTTTGTTGGGTCGGACTTGAGCTGCAACATGCCGCCTTTTGCGACCACGTCTACCACCATGGCATTGTGCAGCGGGGAAGCCGGATCGACGATGGCCATATTTGCCAACTTCAGGCGCAACTGCTCACAGGCGTCTTTCACGGCTGGCCCTACAGACGCCGCAGATTGCGAACCGCCGGATACAGGCGCTTTGGGCAGCATAGAGTCACCCAACTCGACTACGACATCTTCGAAAGGAACATCCAATTCCTGAACCACCGTTTGACCCATCACGGGTGCCATGCCTGTGCCCAAATCCTGCGTACCGGAACCGATCGAGATGTGACCGTTTGGCAGCAGTTTGATCGTAGCCATGGCAGCAGAACGATTGGCTCCGTACGTTGCAGTCGCCATGCCATAGCCGACCAGTTTGTTCCCGTCCCGCATCTGCCTGGGCGTGCTCTGTCGCTTGTCCCAGCCGAAACGGGTTGCCGCGTCCTGGTAGGCCTCACGAAGGTGCTTTGCCGTCCAGTCTTTTTGCTCGCCGGGATTCTTCTCCGCATAGTTCTTCAGGCGAAGTTCGAGCGGGTCCATGTTGAGCTTGATTG
>CALMAP010000092.1:0-936 GCA_937859825.1 uncultured Terriglobus sp.
GTCGCGCCCGCGGTGGTGTTCACTCCATTGCCGCGTGGGTTTGTGATGTCACAATCTCCAGGGCACGTAACAAAAGGCAGAGCCAAGGAACCAAATGTGGATGAACTTGTTGCGCAAGGGGACAAGCTCGCGTTTGCGACCATTGCGCAATTGGGCTCCCTGCTCCGTGGGCGAAAAGTCACTTCAACCGAGTTGACGAAGATGTATCTCGCTCGCCTCAAACGCTACGACCCCAAGCTGCACTTCGTCATCACGCTTCTGGAAGATCGCGCGCTTGCACAGGCTGCGGCTGCGGACAAGGAGATTGCCGCAGGCAAATACCGTGGCCCGCTGCACGGTATTCCATGGGGAGCGAAAGACCTGCTTGCCGTGAAGGGCTATCGCACGACGTGGGGCGCGGGCGGCTTCGAGCAGCAACAGTTCGATGAGGATGCAACCGTCGTGCAGCGGCTGGATGCTGCCGGTGCGGTGCTGCTGGCGAAGCTGAGCCTGGGCGCGCTGGCACAGGGTGATGTGTGGTTCGGCGGGAAGACGCGCAATCCGTGGAACCCAAAGCAGGGATCCAGCGGCTCGTCGGCTGGGTCAGCGAGCGCTACCAGCGCGGGATGCGTGGGCTTTGCCATAGGTTCGGAGACGCTGGGTTCTATCTCATCGCCCAGCACACGGTGCGGCGTGACCGGCTACCGGCCCACCTTCGGCTTTGTTCCACGCACCGGGGCGATGGCGCTGAGCTGGAGCATGGATAAGCTCGGTCCCCTCTGCCGCAGTGCCGAAGATGCTGCACTGGTCATGAATGTGATCCACGGGCCTGACGGCCGCGACGCAGCCTGCCGCGATGCCTCGTTTGTCGCCTCACCACTGGACCTTAAGACTCTACGCGTCGGCTATCTCGAAAGCGCCTTCGACGTGCCGACGCTGCGGCCACCCGACGCGAAC
>CALMAP010000092.1:946-4575 GCA_937859825.1 uncultured Terriglobus sp.
TTGCGCCCGAAAAACTCGAAGAACAGCGGTTACTTCGGCAGCATGCGCTGGAGCGCCGTATCTACGACAACCGGTACGACCGCGCTGCGCTGGAGGCTCTGCGCGGCATGGGCATCAAGTTGATGCCGGTTAAGCTGCCGGACTTTCCTTATGGTTCGGTCTCGCCGGTGTTGAGCGTGGAGGCCGCAGCCGCCTTCGACGAACTCACCCGCAGCGGCCGCGACAAGCTGTTGACCGCGCAGGCCCCTTACGATTGGCCGAACACCTTCCGAGTGGCCCGCATGGTCAGCGGCGTGGATTACGTGCAGGCCATGCGCGCGCGTTCCGTGCTGATCGAGAGGATGGCCGAACTCTTCCGCGAAATCGACGTAATTGTCACGCCGAGTGGCGGCGCGCAGCTTACTGCAACGAACCTCTCAGGCCATCCTGCAGTGATCGTGCCCAACGGCCTTCGTGGTGCGGACGCTCCCATGCAACCGCACACAGAAGACGGCGCGAACGATAACGTGGGCGGTCCGGGTACTCCGGTCAGTCTCACTTTCCTGGGCAGACTGTATGACGACGCAAGGCTGCTTCAATTCGCGCGTGCCTATCAGGAGAGGACGGGCTTTCACCTGCGCCACCCCAGTCTGGATTGATCCAGGACACAAACAGAAAGGCGCAGCCGAAGCTGCGCCTTTGTCATTTACAAAGAGTTGTTATGCTGCGATCTTCTGCTGTGTGCCGTTGGCGCTCTTTGCAGTCGTCGCGAGGGCTGCGAATCCGGCTGCGTCGTGTACCGCGATGTCCGCAAGAATCTTGCGGTCGAGACCGACACCCGCCTTCTTCAGTCCGCTGATGAAAGTCGAGTAGCTCATGCCATGGATGCGTGCAGCTGCGCCGATACGCACGATCCAGAGGGAGCGGAACTGGCGCTTCTTCTGTTTGCGGCCAATGTAGGCAAACTTCAGGCCGCGCTCGACAGCTTCCTGCGCTGCCTGGTAGAGCTTGGATTTTGTGAGGAAGTATCCGGACGCGCGCTTCAGGATCTTTTTGCGGCGGTCGTTCCGTTTTGTGCCACGTTTGACGCGGGGCATAGTGTTCTCCTTTTCCTTTGCGTAGGGTTTTCAGCGGCTGGAGGTAAGGAAGGCGCAGTTGCCTGCACCCGGCCTCTTCACACGCTTGCTGCTTTCCGTCTCCGTATCGGCCCGCATATGCGGCTCCGAGGGTCCATCTACGCGTTACCGGACCATTGCGCGATTCAACTGCTGCGCGGCTGGACAGAACTCTGAAGACGCCGATCAGGCGTAGGGAATCATCCGGCTGACCTTGGCGTGATCGCCATCGGACACGTAGGCCTGGGCGGTCAACTTCCGCTTCACCTTGGTCGTTTTCGAGGTCAGGATGTGACGCTTCTTGGTCTGACCGCGCTTGATCTTGCCCGATGCGGTCTTGGAGAAGCGCTTGGCAGCCCCTGAGTGAGTTTTCAATTTTGGCATAGGTTATTCCTGTGTCTTGCCTGCTGTCCCAAATGGCCTTCAGCAGTACGCCGCCGGATTTTCGGCAACCTGATTAGTCTACGTGGGGCGTTCGTGGAGCGCAACTCTGGAGAGGGACATTGACACGTGGCCGGTGGGTTCAGGCAGGAAGCTGCGCTCCGGCCTCATGTGCTTCAAAAATCGGCTTGCGGAGGGTAATCCAGAGGAGTGCGATCAAGCACAGGCATCGCACCTGTGCACCGTAGCGCCCACCCTGGTACATCACAAAGGAGAGCGGCGTGAACGTAATCGCCAACAGGATCAAGTGCGGTTGCAGACTCGTAGAAAGCGGCACACCGGAGACCTGTGCGCGGATCACCAGAAAACTGAGTACAGCGAAAACAATTTCAACGGTAAGCAGGGTGTAATCGTAAGAAACCGGCGGAAGCGTCACCGCGAGGATGGAGAGCACAATAATCTGGTTCCACATCGGCAGGCGTATCAGTCGGGCAAAGTACAACACCAGAGCACCAACGGCTGCGCATCGTGTGTAGACCGGCACCCACGACGTCAGATCAGGCTTCCAGGGAAGGGTGAGCACCTTAATCAGCCCAAAAAAGGAATGGTCGTAGGCCACCTGGGCCAAATGGCCGGCAAAGCGCACCTGGAACAGCCTGAGTTGAAATGCGTCCCACCGATAGGCTTGCAGCATGGTTGGCCCGAGTGCCCACAGCGCACTCACGCTGATTACGGCACAGACAAGTACGCCAAGACCGACGTATCGGTATTGCTTTCGTGCAAAGGGCAGTCCAAGAAACATCAGTGGGTAGATTTTTAGTGCGCCGGCAATGCCAAAGCATGTTGCGGCAAGCTTCGGCTTCTCACAACAAAAGGCCAATACCCCGAGAGAAACTGCCGCAAACACCAGCATCTCCACATTCAACCGCAGGTATTCAAAGGCAAGTGGATAGGAAAGCAGGAGCGACGCGACCACAAAGGACACGAGTGCGCGCCCAGCCAATCCCGCATACTGCATGACTCCAACAAAAGCGTACACAAGAATAGAAAGCAGGCCCGTGATGAACGCCATAAAACCGGCGAGCGTGTGATGGAGAGCGAACAAGGGGTAAAACACATAAAACAGCGAGGCCGGATACATGAAATACCCGCCCGGCGCGCCATAAAAGAAATCGTTCGTCGGATAAAGCTGAAACTTAGCCCCAAATCCTCGCAAATCCCCAAACAGGTCGCCGGGGACGTAGTAGTACGCAAACGAGTACGGCAGGCCAAGTCCCAGCTTTCTACAAATCTGTGTGTAGACCAGACTGACGATCGTCAGCGCAATACTCGTAAAGAGGAAAGCCAGCAAAGGACGCGGCAACTGCTCCTCCCGCTTTATCGTAGTTCGCTTCTCCCGCGTCACAGTCTGCGCCATCAGGGGTGTCCCTTCTGCGCGACGTCCCGGAATCCCTTCAGTTCGCGCGCGTTCATGAGTTTTATGGCGCTATCCGGGTTTTCTGCTTTCTCTTCCGTATGAGGACTCCTGCTCGCAAAAAGGATCTTCTGTGCTTTTTCGCGCGGCACCAGAGGCACGGTGTACAGGCTCGCCTTCAAATCTTCCTTCAAATTGTGCTCATGCTCTACCTGCCGCTGCAAGGTCATTGCCGGCGCATTGGGATCCCGATAGGTGCAGAGTGACGTCAAGCATTCCACCTCGACCCAGTTGTAACCGTCGAGCGGGCAGGTAAAGTTGTCCGGCTCGTCAGGATGCACCTTGCAACCGCCGTGGGAGTACCGCCAGGCAGTATATTGCTCGTCTTTGAACGCTATATCGGTGGCAATACAGTAGTGAACGATCTCGCAAGAGAGCAGGCCGATTACGAGAACCACTCCGGAATAGAGCAGTGAGACGATAGTGGATGGCTTGCGCATAGTGGTAGAGCTATATTTCAGCTGGATGCTGGAGCGGCCTCGGCAAGAATATCAGACTCGTTGAAGTGCACGACAAGCAGAAGAGCGCACGCGTGGAGGTAGCACGATTTCGCTCTGCCCCGGGAAAACACTTTTGCATGCAGCAATGCCTTTAGCGTCAGACGGAACGGCATAGTTCCGCGCTTCCGAATGGTAAAATCATGGATGTGGATATGTGCGTGCGCCTTACTTCATGTGCGC
>CALMAP010000093.1:0-5956 GCA_937859825.1 uncultured Terriglobus sp.
CGGGCTGCTGCAGTAGGTGCAGGGATCAATGTCCGTTACATTGTTGCAGACGGAACAGAGGCGAAGCTGAGCCTTCAACGCGCGGATGGCGCTGGCGAGAGCTTCGGCGTCTGCCTCAGGTGAGCGCAGGATATGGAAAGCAAGGCGTTGCGCGGACTTTGAACCAATGCTGGGGAGCTTGCGCAGTTCCTCAATGAGGCGCGCCATGGGCTGGGCGAATCGTTCCACATTCCTAGCTTACGTGTTGCGTGTGGCTCAGTGCAGGCCGAGTCCCGGTTTCAGCAGTTTGCTATCGGTACCTTCGGGTGACCAGGCGGACACAATGGCTTTGGCGATGCCTGCGATGGTGCGTTCGCCTTCGTTATCGACGGTCCAGCTCTTGTCCTTGTTATTGAAAGTGTAGACGGCAAGAACAATCGGGCCGGTCTTGGCAGCAATGATTGCTACGTCCGAGCGCGTCGCATCGAGCGAACCGGTCTTGCTGGCGATGGCATTGTCTGGGCCGCTGTTCATCAGGTCGACATAGCGAGGCACAGTATCGCGATAGAACTGGTTGCGCAGCATCGTCAGGCCGACGGTGCAGGCAGCGTCGGCCTTTTCAGGATCGACCTTGGGTTTCCCCGGCAGATTCAGGTCGCAGCGGCCGATCTTCTCCATAAGCTGACCAATCTGCTTCGGCGTTGTCTTTCCGAGACCGAAGCGAGGCTGGTCCGCAGGCATTGGGCCGGTTGCAGGCTTGAAGACCTTTTTGTACAGAACAGTCTGGTCGAGCCCGAGTGCAGCCATGTCCTGATCGACGGTGGCCACGGGAAAGCGATCGATCATCAGATTGGTCGCGGTGTTATCGCTGACGATAACCATCATCGTAGCTACATCTTTCAGCGTGAGCTGCAGGGGCGCGTCGAAAAAGTGCAGCATGCCTGAGCCGCCGACGAGGTCGTCCGGCTTTAACGTGATGCGCTCGTCCCAACGTGCGGTGCCGAGCGCGACCTGCCGCATCGCTTCCCATAGCAACGCCAGCTTGATGGTGCTGGCGGTCTGCACGGGCAGGTCGGGTTGGACCTCAACCGACTTGCCTGTGTTCAATTGCCGTGCGTAGATCGCGACCTCGCCGTGGTGGGCGGAGGCGAGTGCTTCCACCTGCTTCTGCAGGGTAGGGTCAACCTGTG
The DNA here is from genome assembly GCA_937859825.1 of uncultured Terriglobus sp. Classification (GTDB taxonomy): domain Bacteria; phylum Acidobacteriota; class Terriglobia; order Terriglobales; family Acidobacteriaceae; genus Terriglobus. Next base: position 1,170 of record CALMAP010000093.1, read on the forward strand.
CGCGAGCGCAGCCGCAGGCGAACAGCACAACGGTAAGCAGTAGAAGTGCCTTGCGCATACTTATCCGCCCAGCAGGTTGTTCAGGTCCAGCCCACCCAGCATGTTGCCGGACGCGGATTGCAGTGCAGCATCGGCTTTTCGACCGGCTTCGTTCACGGCTGCGGTAATCAAGTCTTCCAGCATTTCGATGTCGCCACCGCCCGCCTGCCGCGCCGCCGGTTCGAGCTTTAGCCGTAGCAGCGCTTTTCGGCCGTTCACGCGCGCGGGCACCAGACCGCCGCCGCTGGTTCCTTCGGCAACAATCGCGGACATCTTCTGTTCCATTGACGACTGCATTTGCTGCGCTTGCCCAAGCATCTGCTGCAGTTTGCTCATATCCATGGGTACCCCTCCCTTAGCTTGGTAAATTCCTCATTCCATTGAGGAGCTTTCGCAAAATCCTTATTCTGAGAAACTTACAGTCAGATTCCTCAATCTTCAGGAGTTAGCTTTTGCTGCACACATACTGGTGCGGTCACTTTTTCAGTCACGGCGCAGGTCAAAGACCGTGGTCACTTCTGCATTGAACAGCCGTTGGGCCGCCTGAACGGTCGGGTGCTCCATGGCTTTTGCCTTTGCCGTACCGGAACGCGGCTTGGCCGGGGTTTTCGGTTTCGACAGCGAATCGCCGGGCAGGAAGACCAGCTTGACGCCTGTGACACCCCGATCGCGAAGCGCGCCCTTGATGATCGCTTCGACCTCCGGACGGAAAATGGTGCCCATCAACTGTTTCGAGAGGGCTGTCTGAATGCGGACCTCGCCTTCTCCCAGCGTCCAGGTCGATTCTTCCAACTGCTCCGCCGCCGAGTTATGTGCCTTCGCGGCGAACAGGGCTTCAACCGCCGCGGTCTGCAACTGCGTCGCCGCCTGGACGTCGGTAGGTTGCGCTTGTAGCGGTTCGCTCGCCGGCTCCGTTGCTTCGGGATCAGCAGGCGGAGGAGGCAGAGGCGGTTCCGGCGTCATAAGTTCCGGCAGAAGGGGTGGAGCAGGTGCCGGTGGAAGCGCATCGATGGCGACAACTGCCGGCACGTTCTTTTCCATGACGGGCAGGCTTATTGCCGAAACTTTTGCTGCAGGTGAGTCCACCGGCGCGAAGACAGTTGCCGTTTCCGGCGCCGGAATGTTCGAGGAAGTCCCAAGAGGCTCACTTACGACAGCCGGTGCAACGGATGGCTGAACAGGAAGGGAAGCCCGCGTCACCGGTGCAAGGGACGGTGTCGCAGCCTGTACCCGGCGCTGCGACTCCAACGCGGGCCTGGCCGTGCTGCGCTGTGTTGCAGCCACGGGGCGAGGCAATTGCGACAAGAACTGCTCCATCGGCAGCAGCCGCTGCATGTGCACCAGCTTCAACAGGCCCAGTTCCAGGTGAAATCGCTGCTCCTGGCGGAAGCCGAGATCATCGAAGGTGCGCAGCATCACCTGAAGAAAGCGGGTCAGCTCTTCTTCGGTAAAGAGGGAAGAGGAGCGAGCGGCGCGGCGGCGCTCATCCGGCGAGATCTGTAGCAGCTCCGTGTCTGGCGATTCGGGTGTGAGGTTGGCGATCTTTGCCACGACGCAGTTGCGCAGGTAGCGCACGAACTGGCGGGCAATCTGCGCCGGGGAGTTTCCCGCATCCAGCAGGCGGCCCGCCGTGGTGATTACCCCGGCGGCATGGCCGTCCGCAACGTGCTCCAGCAGTTCTTCATAGACGGTGTTGGGCACTGTGCCCATCAGGTCGCGGATCTCGGTGGCGCTTAGCTGGGGTTTGTCGTCCACCGTCGGCGCAGATGCGATGGCCTGGTCCATGATGGAGAGGGCATCGCGCATGGAACCGTCACCGGCCTCGGCAAGCAGGTCCAACGCGGCTTCGTCGGCGAGTACATGTTCGTCCGCGCTGATCTTGCGAAGCTGCCCGAGTATGTCGTCCAGCTTGACCGCGTGAAAGCTGAAGTGCTGGCAGCGCGACCGGATCGTCTGCGGAATGTTCTCCGGCTCGGTCGTCGCCATCATAAAGACGATGTGATCGGGCGGTTCCTCGAGCGTCTTGAGCAGGGCGTTGAAGGCGGCGTCGGTAATCTGGTGCGCCTCGTCGAGGATGTAGATCTTGAAGCGGTCGCGCGCGGGCCGGTAACGTGCCGCGTCCCGGAGTTCGCGGATTTCGTCGATGCCGCGGTTCGTCGCGGCGTCGATCTCGATCACATCCACCGCATTTCCCTGACGTATTTCCAGGCAGGAATCGCAGACAAGGCACGGCTCAGGCGTGGGCCGCTCCGGCGAGCCGATGGTGTTGCGGCAGTTGAGCGCGGATGCGAGGATGCGGGCAATCGTCGTCTTGCCGATGCCGCGATGGCCGGAGAAGATGTAGCCGTGCGCGATGCGGTTCTGTTCCAGCGCGTTCTGCAGGGTGCGGGTCACGTGGTCCTGCCCGACCACGTCGGCAAAGCGCAGCGGACGGTATTTGCGGGCTAAAACCTGATAAGCCATTCCGGTCTAGTTTACCGCCGCGGCAGAGGCCTGCCAGAACTGAGCTTCGGACGCCACCAGAGTACGAGAAAGCGTTTGTCGGGACTGAACTAGGGTTTGACAAGTTCCGACAGCAGACGATCCGATTGCATAGGGCTTTCGCTCAGCCCTGCAACAACCCAGGCTCTGTTTGCCGATGGTTGGTTCTGGCTCATCTTCCTTTTCGCTTCGATGCGGTTCACCGGAATGCGGAGCCCTACGATCGCCTTCAGTTGTCCTTCTATGAACAAAGCGGGAGCGTCATTCACCGACCATGGCTTAGGACGATCATCCTCATGTAACCGCGTCAGGCGTGTGACAGCCTCTAGTAAACGGTCGGAATCCGTGAAGAACTCTGCAATCCCGTACGTGTGAACGGCGACGTAGTTCCAGGTTGGAACCACGCGTCCTGTCTCCGCTTTGGAGGGATACCAGGAGGGCGTAATGTAGGCGTCTGCACCCTGGAATAGCACAAGGGCTTCGGTCCCAAGAATTTGAGTCTCGCCACTGTGGGTTGGCTTTGGCGAGATGACCGTAAATCGTACCCTGCGGGCCTTCCTCGGCGTCGTAGATGAGCGGCAAAGGCGTGGCCATTAACCCACTCGCGGCACTCGTTACCAACGTAGCCAAACGGCATGACCGGATGAAGCCGGTGATTGATTCGCGATCTTCTTCCTTAAAGGCTTCGGGGATGTACATAGTTACTGCCTCCATGATGGCGCTCTGCAGAATTTTCGCTTCTTATCATTGCATCAGCGAATCGCATAAGGAGCAAATAGTGTCCCTCTCCCAATCGCCATCGGGCGGCTCTCTCATCGAAGCGGTAGAAGTCAGAACAGGCAAAGAACTGATGGATATCGCGATGATTCATCGCTTCCTGATGAAAGATTCTTATTGGGCGAAGGGGATCGGCTTCGAACTGGTCGACAACTCTCTAAGCAACTCTTTCTGCGTCGGGGCGTTCCTAGACGGCACGCAGATTGGTTTCGGTCGGGTCATCACCGACTATTTCACGTCCTACCGGAGTTCCGAGGAAGAGGCGTCACGAAAAAGATGCTGGCTCATATCTTGGAGCAGCCATGGTCGAAGCGCCTGCGACGCCAGATGCTCAACACGAGTGATGCGCACTCGCTCTACAGACAATTCGGCTTCACTGACCTCGCGCACCCCACCTATATCCTCGAACTGTACAGACCCAATGTTCATTTGGAGCCTCTAGCAACTGGGACATAGAGCGAACAGCCTGGTGCTCGCTTAATTCTCTCAGCTCGTCTACTCAGCTTAGTACCCACAAGCCGGCTTCAAGGAAGTAGATCTCTGAACTCCAGTCGTAGCATCATCCTGCTTGCACCGAGCAGTGCACGGGTGCCGCGTACATCGCGTTCTTAGGGCCCTGAAACCCGGCTCTAAACGTGTGCGACAGAGGCTATATTTGCCTAAGTTTTGTCCACCTATAGTTTTTGTGGTACTTCAGCGGCTTTAGCCGCCGAGACTTCAATCCCGATGACTAAAGCCACTTAGAAGGAATTGTACGATCCCGACCGCCAAAGAAGCCAGGTACAAAGAACTACAAGCCAAGGCTCCCTAATGAATACGTGGATAAACCCTAGGTCAACTCCGCAACGACCGCGGCGAACTTATCGAGTATCTCGTTCCAGCCCTCAAGCTGGCCGCTCTCCTTTGCGCTTTCCATCGATTCATTTCCGATGAAGGTGAGTTTCGTCTGGCCGTTGCCGAGATCTTCAAAGAGAGTGACGTCGTGAGCGTCTTCGATGGCTTCGTGTTCGATTCCATAGTGCTCAGGATTCACCCTGTTTCCTTCCGAGTCGGCAAAGTACATGGAGGAAACGATCTTCTGGTGCGGAACAATCTCGTGGTATTCGCCGGCGTTCCAGAACTCCTGCCCGTCCGGAGTTTTCATGCAGGTGAGAAACTTGCCTCCCTCCCGGAAATCCATGGTGCAAACAGGCGAGGTGAAGCCCTTCGGCCCCCACCACTGCATGACGTACTTGGGGTCTGTCCACGCTTTCCATACCAGTTCGCGTGGGGCGTCAAACACTCTCGTAATGGTCATTTGCTGTACTTCATTCACTGTCTCGTTTGCCATCTTTGCTCTCCTTATCTCTCTCTGATTTCGCTGGCGCCGTGGCACATCTTCGATGCGGCTCCGTACTCAAGCTGTGGATACCAGTCCGTTCCGCGTCCTTCCGGAGTGAGGTCGAACAAAGCCCAGAGCGGATCGGTATACGGTGCGCCACGAGGGTCCT
>CALMAP010000093.1:5966-8578 GCA_937859825.1 uncultured Terriglobus sp.
TCCTGCCCTGGGTCGGCTGTTTCGGGGCCCATCTCTCCGCTCCAGAAATGGCGGACCATGCCGTCACGGCGGGTGAAGACATTCAGTGCGGGCATGTCTTCATCGGTAGCGCTGACATACGCGCGCGTGTAGTCGCCGGACATGTCCGAATAAAAGAGAAGGTGCTGCCAGCCGCGCTCCTGTTTGAACGCGAGCAGCCGCTCGATCGGCGAGCGGGCAATCACGGCGATGGTGGCGCGCTCGCGGAAGTTACGCGCGAGCCCGTCCCAGCTTTCCAGCAGCGACGTGCAGGATGGGCAGGGCCGCTGCCGTTGCGGGCCGTACATCATGCTATAGAGCACAAGCGTGTCTGTGTCCCGGAACAGGTCGCGCAGGGTGACCGGGCCTTCCTCTCCGACGAAAGTGTAGTTCGCCGGTATCTCACCACCCGGTGGAAGCTGCCGCCTCAGGGCGGCGACCCGCTCGATGTGCCGCCGCAGTTCGATTTCCTCCGCAAGCAGCGCAGTACGCCCTTCGCGATAGGCGCTGCTCTCGTTGGGATAGCGCGCGGTACTTCTTACGGCAAGCTCGGAAGCTGGAGTGAGGCTGTCGCTGTCGATCATGCGCGGATCTCCTGAAGGTGTTTCCGGCTGCGTCGTCGAACCCGTTCGAAAGCAGGCTCTGCCGTGCCGTGGTCATGCTACGCGTGGCGCGTGCACAGCGCCAGTCCAGAAAACATGTCTTTCTGTTCGCTTTTTTCTGGACACGTTTTTCGAGTGACGCTAACCTTCGTGCACTGAACCACCACTTCGTTTCGCGGGAGCGAAAACATGGACAAAGTTTCGGAAGATCGCCTGAAGGATTGCCACCCCGTATTACAGCAGAAGGTGCGGGCCGCGGCCGCGGCTTGCGCGAAGGAAGACGTCTACTTGCGCGTGAATTCAGGCCTGCGTACCTACGCGGAGCAGGACGCGCTCTTCTTCGCGTGTCACCATCCAGACGGCACGCTGGACAAGACGAAGCCGTGGAAGACAAACGCGCGCGGCGGCTTCTCCAACCACAACTTCGGCATGGCCGTGGATGTGTGTCCATCACTGCACGGGTGCGACTCGCCGTTTGCGCCGTGCTGGGATGACAACCACAAAGCCTTCAAGACCATGGTCCGCGAAATGAAGGCGCAGGGGCTTGCCTGGGGTGGCGAATGGACAAAACCGGACAATGACCACTTTCAGCTCGCCGATGTGGAGGTGACGCCTACCGCCGAGAATCGGACCCTGTATGCCAAGGGCGGCATTCAGGCCGTTTGGGCCTCGTATCAGGGCGACATGCAGACGTCACGGCCCGGGGTTGTGGAAGCGTAACAGGCCGACGGTATCTCGCCCCTTCTACCTCCTTCCGAAGAGCACGTACGTTCATGTCGGCAGAATGCGTCTTTGGCCGCTGGGATACCGGAATCCCTGCGGCTGAAACTGTTACTCGTCCCGCCAAGACCTTGATTGACTCACTCCACACGGTGCCTGCTTGCTCAGTGGCTGGCGCGTGAAGCTGCCTTCTTTCGCGGTTGCTCCCGGAGCGTAAGCGGCAGCCCAAGCCGTTTGCGCCGCTTGACCTCGATCGACGAGAACATGGTCCCACGGCAGTTGGGTGCGTTGCAGAAGCAGGGCTGGTCGTCCTGGTCCGAGTCGTGCAGATGGTACTCGTAGGTGAGCTCCTCGCCAGGAGCGATGTCGCGCAGGGCAAGGATGTAGATGCGCTCTTCGTCCTCTTCCGTCTGGCAGTTGGGCGCGCAGCAGTGATTGATGAACATGGCCGCGCCAAATCCATCGATGACCTCGCCATGATCGCCAACCGAGAAGAGATAGGTGATGTCACGTTCGGCGTAACGTTCGTCCGCCACGGACTTGGAGAGACGCGGACCCATGTACTCCAGGATGCGTTCGCCCTTGCGGATGGGCGTGAGGGTGTAGCAGCCCGCACCATGCACGGCGGATGAGCGGATGAGCAGTTCAGGGCTCTTCATGCGTGGTAGTATAGCGCGAGGAGAGACGCTTGTGAGTGCTGCGGCGTCTAATCCTGCGGGATGAAAGACGTTCTGTTTAGAAGTTCGGTGTTCGGTATCTGCCTGGTGGGCGGTGCGATGCTTTCGACTGCCCGCTCGCGGGCGCAGACATTGCCACCCTCCTCCATCGCGGTAGAGGACTGTTCGAAATCGAAGGGTAAAGCGAAGGCCGCCTGCCAGGCACGGGTCGATGCCTCACAAGCACCCGCATCCAGCGCACCGGCAGACAAGTTCCCCTTTCCAGAGGACCAGTCGAAGGGGACTCCTACGCAGCGCAAACCGGCAACGGGAGACATGCCGACCAGCGGCGTTGCCGATCCGCCTGCAGAGTCCATGCGACCTCTGAAGCCGGATGGCACTCCAGATGACGCGCCGCCCAGTTCCAGTTCTTCGTCGTCCTCCTCGTCCTCGTCGTCCTCCTCGGTCTCCCTGGTGGCCGATCCCGCCTTGGTCGAGCGGCCCATCGTCACCACCGCCAAGGGCGCGGCCGTCTGTCGCCCCGCCGACCGGGTGCGCGCCCTGCTGTAACGTGCGGTGGGCCGTAATCCGCGCCCCGTCGCCGACGTACTAGGAG
>CALMAP010000094.1:0-2936 GCA_937859825.1 uncultured Terriglobus sp.
GCACACGACAGTCCATGCTGCTTTGCGTAAAGCGCGCACAGTAGTTCGCTTGCCCGCTTGCCTTCTCCATACACGCTGCTTCCCTGTGTGCAGTCCGGAGCACCTGCGTAGCTCTCACTCAGGTTGAGCAGGTCACTTGGCTGTCGCCCATAGACTGCGCCGGAACTGGTAAGCAGCAGGCGCTCCGCACCACAGGAGACGGCGAACTGCAGAGTGCGCTCCGTTCCGGCAAGAATGGTCGAGAGCATCTCCGAGGGTGCTTCCGCGAGCTGCTTCGCGCTGGCTTCGGTCGCGGCATGAATCACGAATCGGAAGCTACCTGCGGGCGGATCGAAGCTGCGAACATCCCCTCCATGGAGCATGATGGCTTCATCACGCATCAGATGAGGCATGTTCGATGCGAAGCTCTCCGGCTTCCGGGAGAGAGCAACGGCATGTGCCTGCAGATGCAACCGACGATTGATGTAAGAGAACGTCTCCAGCAGCCAGGCACCGAAGAAACCCGTGCCCCCCGTGAGAAAGATGCGTTGCCCGCGCATCGCCTCCCAAAGCGGTTCTGTCTGCTCCAGGACCGCTTTCAGGTCAGCTTCATCGATCGGCTTCAATGCCATGGACTAACGGTTCAGGACCGCCCACCGTTTCTCCAGCATGTCGATGCGCTTGGCGTCTTCCTGCTGAATCGAACCGTAGTAGTCGCGCTTGTTGAGTAGCCAGAGCAACTCGAAGTGCACGGCGTTGAGCAGTCCCTGGTCAATGTCCTCCGTCTTTGCCGCCTGCGCGTTGAAGATAACCTTGCGGGTTTCAAAGCGGGTCAGGTGAACGTCTACCATCTCCTTCAATACCGGAATCGAATCCTGCGAAACACCGCCGCCGACCACAAGATCGAGTCCCTTTGCCTTCGCTGCGGCGGCAGTCTTCAACACATAGTCGGTGACTTCGCGGCCGTTGATGGCGTCTCGGCCAAGGCCTGCGGAAAGCGAGAAATCGACTCGCCCAAAGACCACACCGGCAATCTCTGGAGCCTTTGCCGCATAGTCCACCATCTCGTCTAAGACCTGAACGGCATTGATCGTCTCAAGATTAAAGAGGAACTCGGTGTCTTCCTGCTCTTCCTTCGAGTAGACCTTGTCCACGGCCTCCGCAAATTTTGAGAGAGCATACCGGCTCTCAATCATGGGAGCGATAATGTAGTCCACGCCGATCTGCTTGGTCTCGATCAGGTCGCGCATGGCCTCGCATCCGCCAATCTTGATCGCCAGCTTCAGGCCTGCCTTGCGGCAGATCTCTACCAGGCGCAGCATCTCGTCTACGCGCGTGCCTTCTGCTTCGTACTCAGCTTTTACCGCCAGATACCCGTACTCCTGCCTTCCTTTGTTGAGCAGATCGAGCATTTTGCGTTCTCGCGTATTCATTTTGTCCCTTTCGCGCGCTTCGGCAGCATTTCTAAACGATCGGCAAAGTGGCACTCTGCTCTGCAAACTGCATGACTGTCTCAGCAACATATTCCAGCATTGCTTCAGACAGGCCCGGATAGACACCGATCCAGAAAACGTGGTTCATCACATAGTCTGTATTCGCCAGGTCGCCCACAACACGGTACTCCCAACCTTCGTACGCGGGCTGGCGTAGGAGATTTCCGGCGAAGACGAGGCGGGTACCAATCTTCTTCGAATCGAGATGCCGCGTGAGTTGATCGCGCGTAAACGGCGCATCCGGCTTGACGGCAATGGGGAACCCAAACCAGCTTGCGTCACATCCGGGAGTGGCTACCGGCAGAACAAGCCATCGTTCCGCAGGCTTCAATGCGGCTGACAGGTAGGCGAAATTTTCTTTGCGTCGCTGAATGAAGTACGGCAGCTTCTCGATCTGCGAGACGCCCAGTGCGGCCTGCATGTCCGTCGCCTTCAAGTTGTAGCCCACGTGGGAGTATGTGTACTTGTGGTCGTAACCGCAGGGCAGCGTGCCAAGCTGCCAGTCGAAGCGCTTGCCGCACGTGTTATCGACCCCAGGCTCGCACCAGCAATCGCGGCCCCAATCGCGGAAACTCTCGATCAGTACTTTGAGCGCGGGCTTGTCGGTGAGCACCGCGCCTCCTTCGCCCATGGTGATGTGATGGGCCGGGTAAAAGCTAACCGTGGCGATGTCGCCGAACGTTCCGACCTTTTTACCGTTGAGCTCTGTGCCGAGCGCATCGCAGCAGTCCTCGATCAGCCATAGATTGTGCTTCTTGCAGAATGCGGACACCGCCTCGGCGTCGAAGGCATTTCCAAGAGTGTGCGCGATCATGACAGCTTTGGTCTTTTCAGACAGTGCCTGCTCCAGCCGGGTCACGTCGACTTCATAGTGCGGCAGAGTCACATCGATAAAGACCGGAATGCACCGGTTCTGAAGAATCGGGTTCACGGTTGTTGGAAAACCGGCAGCCACGGTGATCACTTCGTCCCCCGGCTTGATCTGCCGGTCCCCAAGTTTCGGCGAGGTCAGCGCGGAAAACGCGACCAGGTTGGCCGAAGATCCAGAGTTCACAAGGGAAGCAGACCGCAGCCCAAAAAATCGCGCCAGCTTGCGCTCGAAGTCCTTTGCCCAACGGCCCGTGGTGAACCACGCATCGAGGGCAGAATCGACCACGGCGCTGATGTCTTCACCGTCGATCACCTTGCCGGAGACAGGCACTGCGGAATCTCCCGGTACAAAGTCCCTTGCTGGAAAGGCCTCCCGCTGAAACTCCCTGGTAAGAGCAAGAATCTGCTCGCGTAGCGCTTGTGCTTTCTCCGTCATGCGTGGACTTAGGATACATACCTGCAGGCAGGATTGGTTTGGGCGGATGTGGGTTAAAATTTCACAGCCATCAAGACACAAATCTGGCTCGAACCGCGATGACGCGGAGAAGAAAAGGAAGCGAATGAAGGCTGTAATCCTTGCCGGTGGACTAGGCA
>CALMAP010000094.1:2946-5310 GCA_937859825.1 uncultured Terriglobus sp.
ACCAGGCTTAGCGAAGAAACGACGCTACGGCCGAAACCAATGGTGGAGATTGGCGGCAGGCCGATTCTCTGGCACATCATGAAGATTTACTCGCACTACGGGATCAACGATTTCGTAATCTGCTGCGGTTACAAGGGCTACGTCATTAAAGAGTTCTTTGCGAACTATTTCCTGCACACCTCGGACGTGACCTTCGATATCGCGAAAAACGCCATCACGGTACACCAGTCCGTAGCGGAACCCTGGAAAGTAACCCTGGTGGACACCGGCGATGGCACCGGCACCGGTGGCCGCCTGCGGCGCGTCGGCAAGTACCTGGAAGGCGAAGACGCCTTTTGCATGACCTATGGTGACGGCGTCTCAGACGTAAACATCACGCAACTTGTGGAGTTTCACAAGCAGCACGGCAAAGAGGTGACCCTGACCTCGGTGCAGCCGGTGGCCCGTTTTGGGGCGCTGGGTCTAAAAGACACTCAGGTATATGCCTTCCAGGAGAAGCCGAAAGATGAAGGCGGCTGGATCAACGGCGGATTTTTCGTGCTGTCGCCCAGGGTGCTGGAAGAGATTACCAACGATGAATGGATGTTCGAACGCGAACCGATGGAGGCGCTGGTAGGCAAAGGCCAGGTGCAGGCCTTCTTCCATCACGGTTTCTGGCAGGCGATGGATGCTCTGCGCGACAAACACCACCTGGAAGAACTGTGGGCGAAGGGCAAGGCACCGTGGAAGCTCTGGTAACCGCGCCAAATGCGGCCGTCTGGAATGGCCGCCGCGTCTTCGTTACCGGCCACACCGGCTTCAAGGGAGGCTGGCTTTCGCTCTGGTTGGCGAAGCTGGGCGCAAACGTTCGTGGCTACGCACTCGACCCGTACACCACCCCCAATCTGCTGGATGCAGCGAAGGTCGCATCGGTAATAGAGGACGTGCGGGGCGACATCATGGACCGCCAAAAGCTCGAACGATCCATGACGGAGTTCCAGCCGGAAGTCGTCATCCACATGGCTGCGCAGCCGCTGGTGCGGTTGTCCTACGTCGACCCGCTGGGCACCTACGCCACGAATGTCCTGGGTACTGGTCACGTGCTGGAGGCGGTGCGCAAGACTCCGTCAGTACGTGCAGTCGTTTCCGTCACCACAGACAAGTGCTACGAGAACAAAGAGTGGGTCTGGGGATATCGCGAGACCGACCCGCTTGGCGGCTACGATCCCTACTCTTCCTCCAAGGCCTGCGCGGAACTGGTAACGGCAGCATACCGGCAGTCTTTCTTCAACATTGCACAGTTCGACGAGCACCGCTGCGGCATAGCCAGCGGACGCGCCGGCAACGTAATTGGCGGTGGTGACTGGTCCGACGACCGGCTGCTGCCTGACTTAGTACGCGGCTTCCTTAAGGGGGAGCCCGTGCATGTGCGACGGCCCCACAGCATTCGCCCATGGCAACACGTGCTAGAACCGCTTTGGGGATATCTCCGCATCGCGGAAGAGCTCTACAAGGGCAACCGGACCTGCGCAACGGGATGGAACTTCGGCCCTGCAGACGAAGACGCATGGCCGGTCAGCCGCATTGCGGAGAAAATGGTGCAGGTCTGGGGCGACGGCGCGCGGTGGGTACTCGACGCCGATCCCGGCGCACACGAAGCCGGTTATCTGAAGCTGGACGCCAGCAAGGCACGAGCGGAATTGGGCTGGCGGCCGTCTCTGCACATCGGCACCACGCTGGAGTGGCTGGTGCAGTGGTATCGGGCGCACCAAGGTGGTGAAGACATGCATGCCTTCACCCTGCGGCAGATCGCAGAGTACGAGGCGCTGCTGCAATCGCCATAGAACGCAGTTCTAGGGCCGAAAGCAGCAAGCGGATGGCTTAAATCTTAAGCGTTCTTAGCGCCCCGCACGCACGATTCAAATCGATGTCGCGCTTGCCGAAGCAGAAGCGCAGCATGTGGTCACCCCTGCCCGTGGTGAAGAAGGCAGAACCGGCAACAGAAGCGACACCGGTCTGCCTGAGCAGATAGCGTGCCCGCTCCGGCGCGGTGCTGCCGGGAAGGTGCGATGCGTCCGCGAAGACGTAGTACGCGCCGTCCGGCCGGGGAGCGCGGAATCCGCTGTCTTCTAAAGCAGCGCAGAGCTGGTCGCGCTTGGCCTGATGGCTGGTGGCAAGTTCACGGTAAAAGCCCCCGTCCGCCATAGCGGCCAGGCCGGCTGCGGCTGCGTGCTGAAACGGCGAAGGCGGGCAGATGTAGATCAGGTCGTGAAAGTACCCGATGGCTGGCACCCAGGACGCAGGTGCGGTGAGGTAGCCAACACGCCATCCGGTGATGCTGAAGGTCTTGGAAAAGCCGGAAATTGTGACCGTGCGCTCCCGCAT
>CALMAP010000094.1:5320-8396 GCA_937859825.1 uncultured Terriglobus sp.
GAGAGACGTGCTCCCGTCCGTCGTAGACAAAGTATTCATAGATCTCATCGACCAACACCACCAGGTCGCGCTCGATGGCGAGCGCCGCAATCGCTTCGAGTTCCTGCCGCGTGAAGACCTTTCCCGATGGATTGCCGGGCGTATTCACGATAATGGCGCGCGTGCGGTCCGTGACCGCCTCTCTCAGTGCGTCGACATCCAGCGCCCATTCAGGAGCACGCAGCGGGACCACGATGGGCTTCATTCGAAGCGACATCAGGGTGCTTACGTGGTATCCATAGACGGGCTCGAAGACGATCACTTCGTCCGCAGGGTTGAGCAGCGCTAGCAGCGACGTGTAGAGCGCGCCTGTCGCGCCGTTGGTCACCAGAATCTCTGTAGCTGGGTCGGCCGTGATGCCGTTATGAGCGGCGAGCTTGTGCGCAATGGCTTCCCGCAGCGGAGCGATGCCGTCCAGCCGCGTGTAGATGTTGAAGCCGTTCTGGATCGCCGCCACTGCGCCGTCCTGCACGGAGGCGGGCACCTCCGTATCGCAGATGCCCTGCGCCAGGTTGATGCCGCCCACGCGGTCGCATTCGACGCTCATCGCGCGGATTTCCGACTGGACGACTGCGGGTGCGATGCTGCTCAGGCGTGAGGGAGAGACAGGGACGTTGGGCATATGCCTCCTTACTGAACAGCGACCGGGGCGGTTTGTTGTGGCCGGATCACGGCCTGGCTGAAGCGCTCCATCTCCTCAAGCTGTGGGCTGAACTGGAGCAGCAGCAGATCGACTCCAGCCCGCTCAAACTCGCCGATCCTGTCTGCTACCTGAGATGGCGTACCAGTCAGGCCGGAGCGCAATCCGCGGTTGGATACCGAGTATTCCTCAATAGACATGCGCCGCTCCAGCTGCGTTCCGCTCAGCCACTGCTGGTAGTTGGCGAAGCCTTTTGCGTTCTGCTTTACGTCCGTAATGCGGGCAAGCTCGGCTGCGGCATCGTTCTCGTTGTCTCTCACGAAGGAGTAGCCCGCCACGCCGAACTGCATTGGCCCCAGGCCAAACCGCTCGCGGCGCTCGCGCATGTCCGCAACCTTCGCGGCAACATGCTCCGGCGCATCGCCATGCATCACGTAGGCATCGCACTTTTCTGCAATCAGGTTCTTGGCGGCGTCGCTCTCGCCACCCGCGTAGATGGGAGGTCGCGGCTTGCGAACAGGCTTGGGCTGCATCACCGTGCCTTCAGTCTGGTAGAACGTTCCCTGATGCGTGAAGCCGTCCTCGTTCCAGACGCCGTTCACCACATCCAGCCATTCGGCGGTGCGAGCGTACCGATCGTCATGCTTGTCGAAGCCGACGCCGTACATCTTAGCCTCCTGCTCCCACCATGACGAGACGACGTTCAGCGCGAGTCTGCCGCTGGAGATGTGGTCGACGTTCGCGGCCTGCTTGGCAAACAGCGCGGGCAGGTGAAAGGTGGGCCGCACCGCCACCATCAATTCCAGCTTCTCGGTCACCGCGGCAAGCGCGGCGGAGGTCGACCATGCGTCCAGGCTCGGAGCCTCCACGCCTTTGATGTCGTTCAGGTTCAGCTCGGCAATGAGCGAAAGGTCGAAGCCAAGCTCTTCACTGCGACGCGCGAGGCGGCTGGTGTAGGCCCAGCTTGCGTCCATGCCTTCGTCTTCCACATTTCTCAGCCAGCCACCAAAGACGGGCATCCAGTATCCGAAGCGCATGCTCTTTCGCGTTCCTCTCAAGTTGCTGATGCACTTGATTATGCGTGACGCGCCATGTTGCAGGCGAACCCATGTTCGCGATACGAAATGGTTCGCCTCTCCCGTTTGCCTTGGTCTTTTTACTTGTGCCGGGTACGCTCCGGCATTCTTTGGGGGATTTCGGACATCCAACACCCTAGATATCAAGAGCCCTGCAGATACAGGAGTTGTTCATGCCCGGATCGACCCACGAAGAACTGTCGCTTCTGGACGCCTACTGGCGCGCAGCGAACTACCTGTCCGTCGGGCAGATTTATCTCAAGGACAATCCCCTGCTCGACCGGCCTCTGGTTCCGGAAGACATCAAGCCGAGGCTCCTCGGTCACTTCGGGACGACACCGGGTTTGAACTTTATCTACGCTCACCTGAACCGGCTCATCCGCGAAACAGGAGCAAATACCCTGCTTATCGTTGGGCCAGGGCATGGCGCGCCCGGCATCCTGGCAAACAACTACTTGGATGGCACCTACACGGAGATTTACCCAAGCGTGGAGCGTGACCGGCATGGCTTGAAGAGCTTCTTCCGCCAGTTCTCGTGGCCCTACGGCATTCCGAGCCATGATGCTCCAAACGTACCTGGATCGATCAGTGAGGGCGGTGAACTAGGCTACTCGCTCGTGCACGCCTACGGTGCCGCGTTCGACAACCCTGACCTGCTTGTGCCCTGCATCGTCGGCGATGGCGAGGCAGAGACTGGCACGTTGGCCACTTCCTGGCACTCCAATAAGTTCCTCAATCCCATGACCGACGGCGCAGTCTTGCCTATCCTGCACCTGAACGGCTTTAAGATCGCGAACCCGACCGTGCTGGCGCGCATTCCGCATGAGGAGCTCGAATCCTTGTTGAAGGGCTATGGCTACAAGCCCTACTTCCTCGAGGGCGACGATCCCATGACTATGCATGCCGGCATGGCCGACACGCTCGACACCATGTACGCGGAGATCCGTGCGATCCAAAAGAAAGCCCGCGACAACAATGACACGACCCGGCCAGTATGGCCCATGCTCGTGTTGCGCTCACCCAAGGGCTGGACCGGCCCGAAAGTCGTGGACGGCAAGCCGGTGGAAGGCACCTGGCGCGCGCACCAGGTGCCACTCGAAGAGGTCCGCACCAACCCGGAACACCTTCAGCAACTGGAGGCATGGCTGCGCTCCTACCACCCGAAAGAGTTGTTCGACAACGATGGGCGATTGGTGGAGCAGCTTTACAACCTCGCTCCCAAGGGCAACCAGCGCATCGGCATGAACCTGCACGCGAACGGGGGTGCCCTGCTCAAGCCGCTGATCCTGCCAAACTACCGCGACTACGCCGTGGACTGCCC
>CALMAP010000095.1 GCA_937859825.1 uncultured Terriglobus sp.
GTCCTGCACGGAACGTTTGGGGAAGACGGCACCATCCAGGGAATGCTCGAGCTTGCCGATGTGGCCTATGTTGGCTCGGGTGTGCTCGGCTCAGCTGTCGGCATGGACAAGGATGCGATGAAGGCCATGTTCCGCATTGCCGGTTTGCCCATCGTGAAGCACGTTACGCTGTTGCGCGGTGCGTGGAAGGCAGGCCCGCGCAAGGCGCTGAAGCTGGTGGAAGACCAGCTCAATTACCCGGTGTTCGTAAAGCCTGCAAACCTCGGATCTTCTGTCGGCATAAGCAAGGTGCGTGGCCGCTCGGAATTCTCCGCCGCGATGGATGAAGCGTCGAAGTTCGACCGCAAAATTGTCATTGAAGAAGGCGTTACTGGAGCAGACAAGGCGCGTGCGACCGGCAAGGCACGAGAACTCGAAGTCGCGGTGCTGGGCAACGACAACCCAGTCGCCAGTGTCGTTGGCGAGATCGTGCCGGATCGCGAGTTCTACGACTACGCCTCCAAGTACGACGCTTCCAGCACAAGCGAGCCGCAGATTCCCGCGAAACTAACACGTGAGCAGGCGAAACAGATGCGCGCCATGGCTGTTCGCGCCTTTCAGGCATGTGATTGCGCCGGTCTTGCCCGCGTGGATTTTCTGATGGAAGCCGAAGATCCCGCAGGCAAGAAGCAACCGCAAATTTACCTGAACGAGGTCAATACCATGCCGGGATTTACTTCTATCAGCATGTATCCCAAACTGTGGGAGGCAAGTGGCATCGGCTATCGCGAACTCATCGACCGGCTGATTCAGCTTGCCATCGATAGGCATGAAGAGCGCAAACAGACAGCATTCTCCGTGGCTTAACTTGGACATCCTGAAGTGTCGTCGCGGGTGGAGCAAAGGACCTGTTCTCCGCTCGGCGCGCCAAACGCTCACCACATAGGTACAACGGGCAGGAGCACGTATGAGCAGCCTCGTTTCTTCAAACGATCAAGCAATGACCACCCCGGAACCCGGCCTGCGCCGGCAGGTCATGTCCGCAACAGACACGCTGATGCTGGTGCGTCACCGCATGGACGCGGGCTGGGTGGGAACGCGCCACCAACATCCGCATGAGCAGATGGTCTACGTCGTCTCCGGGGCAATCCGGCTCGCGATGCGGGGCCAAAGCTATGATCTGCGCGCAGGCGACTCGATCCTTGTTCCCGGCGATGTGGAGCACGAGGCCAGCGCCAGCCAGGACAGCGAAGTGCTGGATGTTTTCACGCCAGCACGCGAGGACTATCGGTAGGCTCTCTTACTTTTCTCTTGCAGACATTTGTGCGGGCAAGCACAATGGGGCCACCCCAAACCTGAACGATTGGTGGCACGTATGGTAACTGCAACGCTTGCCCGGCCCGGAACACGTCCCGGTGTGCTTCGCGCAGGGATGGGAACGGTGGCATGCGCTCACACGCTCGATTGCCGCTTAATTCGCTAAGTGGGTCCGCATATTTCGATCTGAATTTCATTTCAGCAGCGCAGGAGTGCTATGGCAGAATTTATCGTCAATCCCACCCGCTTCGATCCTTACAAAAACTTTAAGTTCCGCCTTAAGTGGGACGGCAAGTATGTTGCCGGTGTCAGTAAGATGAGCGGCCTGAAGCGCACCACCGAGGTGGTAATCCACCGTGAAGGCGGCGACCCCAGCACCAGCCGGAAGGCGCCAGGACTTACACAGTTTGAACCCATTGTGCTGGAACGCGGACTTACCCATGACACCTCGTTTGAAGCATGGGCCAACAAGGTTTGGCAGTTCGGCGCGGGTGCCGGTACTGAAGCCGGGCTGAAAGATTTTCGCAAAGACATCGTGATCGAGTTCTATAACGAGGCCGGTCAATTGGCCCTTGCCTATCAGGTCTTTCGCTGCTGGGTCTCGGAATACCAGGCACTCCCAAACCTGGACAGCAACGCAAACTCCGTTGCCATTGAGCACATTGTGCTGCAGAACGAGGGGTGGCAACGCGATCTGTCGGTTCCTGAACCGGCAGAACGGAGTTAGAGCAGTTCGCTTAACAGGCACAAGAATGCCGTTTGCCTCGGCAGGCAAACGGCATGGAAAAACTCTGCCTTCAGAATGAGCCGAACATCTCAAGCATCTGCTGATACTGACCGTTCTTTTCAGCCCAACGGAGAGGCTTGACGTTCTCGACCAGAATCTCGCCCTTTTCAATCTTATTGTCTTCAAGAATCTGGACGACCTCATTCGTAAATGCATCCAGCGGCATGGCACGAGGATCGGTAGCTTGCTGCGGTCCTCCGAACTCGGTCTGCACGTAAGGCGGGGCAAGCTCCAGCACTTCTACGCTGGTCTCGCGGAGTTGGTAACGCAGCGCATCCAGCCAGTTATGCAGGAAGGCCTTAGTCGCGCTGTACACCGGAGCCTTTGGGAACGGCACAAACGCCAAGCCCGAGGTCGTGACCATCAGCGTGCTCTTCGGCTGCGCCCGCAGTGTAGGCAGCAGGCCGGCGGTGAGCTGGATAACGCTGGTGATGTTTGTCTGCAGGGTGGCGAGTGCTGCTGCAGTATCTACATCATCTGCGGTGTAATCCTCGGGACGCGCAATACCCGCGTTATTCACCAGAACGTTCAGCTTCGGAAAGCGCTCCTTCACCTGCGCGACGAAGCTATGGATGGAGTTTGTGTCCGCCACATCCAGTGGCAGTCCAACGATGCCGGGATTCTTCTGCGTGATCTCGTCGAGCAGCTGCTGGCGACGCCCCGCGACGATGACAGTGTTGCCTTTCGCGTGAAGCGCCTCAGCAAGCGCGCGGCCGATGCCGCTGGTACCGCCGGTAATCAGAATAGTGTTGCCGGTAATGTTCATGGAAATCCTCACCCCATCAGATTGCCGGTGATGGGCAAAGTATTCAGATTTGTCGCGCGCTTGGGTGCCCCATCTGTGACTCACGAATCTCTGTTCAACCCTGGTAGGTGTAGACCTCCTGATGCTCGCGGTAGCTGCTCCAGTTCCAATTCAGCGCGTGTGGAACTAATCCACGCTTCACCGGGTTGTGGTGAATGGAATCGATCTTCTGCTGTGTCGTCCCCGGATCGTCGAGGTTAAAGTCGTATACCGCGTCTCCCGTACCGGCATGGGCGACGGATGCGCGGTCCGCTGCTGAATCGTTTCGTACAGACCGGAGCCGTTCGGCATCCGCACGTCTTATCGAACCACCACAATCCTGGGTGCCACATCCTTTGCGCTCTTTGCAAAGAGTGGGTAAAGGAGCGCCTAGGAAGTCGGACGAGGAGAGGAAAACGATTCGTGCCCACGCAGAAATACCCCACCCTTTCGCTATAAACCCGGGAAAGAATGGGGCACCCCTTTTGAATAGCAACCCTTAGCGCTGCTAACGCTCTTTCTGTTTCAATCCACAGGCTATCGCCTGACAGGTTGATTTTACCCTACTGCTTACGCTTTTTCTGAACTATAAACTTTGTGGTACATTTTCTAGTGTCACGAGTTCGTGATGAAGCCCATCGGAGAGTCCGGCCTTGTTCTCAGGCATGAACCGGACTTCCGCGTTGCGGGCTGTGCAAGTGCACAGCCCTTATCTTAACGGTTTCACGAAAGGTGAGGTTATGAACGAATTTGAAGTTTCCTGTGTCAATAAGCCCAACCGTCTCAGCACTCACGAACACATCACCCACATTGGAGGAATCTCAGGTGGCTCACGGTGGCGTATCTCACGCGAGAAGGCCATCACGGAGATTCAATTAAGAACATCGGCCTACTACACAATAGATCACGGTTCACGTACCAAATTTATGTGTCGGTTGTGGAAGAGAGCGGTAAAGCTCCTTACTTGCGGACGAAGGCCGATGGCAAGTGGAAAGATAATCTGCTGGCATTGTCGGAGTGCCCTCTATTAAGCAGCAGAAAATACTGTCAAGCGATACTGCGACCGTTCTCTCACCCATGATTGCGGTCGCAGTCATTGATGCAGCTACTTCTTAGGTGGTCTTGGCGGAGGTGGTGGAGGCTTAGGCGGTATGGGCTTGGTCAACGGCGGGTAGCTGGCGCGGTGGTCGATCGCCTTCATGCAGCCAACTGGCTTTGTAGGTGCATGAGGACATTGTCTTCCGCGGCGCTCATCAGCTTCGTATCGTTCGGAAGCGCTGTGCTGCTCTTGGATACTCTTGCTTCTTCGTCAGCAAGCCTCTCCAGCGTGTCAGGCGCGGTTTCTTCGTACATGTTCGACCAGAGCTGCTTGTAGGAGGTGGCGAGTAGCTGCCAACGGTAGCTAAGGTCAGCCGCTTCAATGGCGTTCTTCTCATTCGAGGAGACTAGGGAAATCGCGCTGAGCACGGCAGAGGCAAGCGCCAGCAGACCCTTCACCCATCCATAGTTCGGCAGTGTGGAGGTAAGCAGCGTAATCGCCGCTCCTGACGAAAGAACTAAGGAACCGACGGTTAACCAGCGCTGGCGGATGCGCAGGTGCTGTACCAGTCTTGCAAAGTACTGGGACCGGACTTCAGCACCGACAAGACTCTCCCAAAGGCGGGTCTGATCGTAGTCGTTCAGCGCCGGGGTGGTGAGCATCTCCATGTACATATGATGTCGGACAGGTTGTGTAATACGCAACCTGGCGGAACGTTCCATGTTGATTTTTTGTCAACATGAGACGGCAAGCACAGGGGCGGACTCGGTTGAGTCCGCCCTTGGTCTTGGATTGATTCCCACCTTCGCTTCGCGAAGGTGGGGCACCTGAGTTGAGTCGCAATGCTTACTCTGCGGCGAGTTCTTCCTGTTCGCCTTCCATGCGCATGGCTTCCAGCTCGCGCTCTTCGGCGTCGTGAGCTTTTCTGGACTTCCTGCTGGATCTTGGCTGCCGCCTCTTCCAACTCGGGGGAGGCTGGACGTTGCGGTAGTAGTCCATGCCGTGCCGCCGGCTTACCAGACGATCTTCGCCTCGTAGCGGCCAATATTTCGGTCTGAGGTCACGAGGGCCATGTTCTCCAACTGCGCCTGCGCGATGAGCATGCGATCAAAAGGATCGGCATGGTGAGGTGGCAGAGTTATTGCAGTCTGAATGTGCAACTGACTGATGGCCAGGGAACGGGCATCGATTGCACGAATGCGGTCGCGAAAGCTGGTCTGCGACGACTCGTATCCCAGTTTTCCTTTTGCAATCTTTAGACCGAGTTCCCACAATGACGCATCACTGAGGTACCTCGTATTTTCCGCATCTGTAATCGAGTTAAATGCAGTGATTGAGAGCTTTTCAGGTTCGTAAATGGCCCAAAGCAGAACACTGGAATCGAGAAGCAATTTCATCTTGCTTCATCTGGAAACAAAGGGCCGTTCAGCATCAAATCCTCCAACTCCTTGTCCATTGCTTTCCATTCTTCATCGCTGGGCACTCGTAATTCTCCGCGGCCAGCGCCTAGAATGATTCGCTTTGAACCGTGTGGATTTCCGTTGTGATCAGCCCCAGAATGGAGCTCCGTGGCTGCACACTGATGTTTCGGCATTACGATGATCTTCGCCAGCGGAGTGCCGTCGCGAGCGATCTCAATCTCGTCTCCCGGTTCGGCGGAGTCTATGAGATCGTCAAGATGTTCGCGGACGTATTGGGCTGAAACCTGCATGGATCGAGGTTACGGGAACGGACAGCGGCTAGCAAGAGAAAGGGCGGACTCGTTCGAGTCCGCCCTGTGAGTTTGGTGGAACCCACCTTAGCTTCGCAAAGGTAAGGCACCTGAGTTGAGTGGCAACACCTACTCGGCGGCGAGTTCTTCCTGTTCGCCTTCCATGCGCATGGCTTCCAGCTCGCGCTCTTCGGCGTCGTGGGCTTCCTGGACTTCCTGCTGGATCTTGGCTGCCGCCTCTTCCAACTCGGGGGAGAGCTGGACGTTGCGGTAGTAGTCCATACCGGTACCGGCCGGGATGAGACGGCCCACAATGACGTTTTCCTTGAGGCCGCGCAGCGTATCGACAGCGCCGTTGATGCTGGCCTCGGTAAGTACGCGGGTGGTCTCCTGGAAGCTGGCTGCCGAGATGAAGCTGTCGGTGGAGAGCGATGCCTTGGTGATGCCGAGCAGCAGCGGACGGCCGGTTGCCTTGCGGCCGCCTTCCTTCTCGACGCGCTCGTTTTCCATGTTGAAGCGGAAGCGGTCCACCTGCTGCTCAAGCAGAAAGTTGCTGTCGCCCACGTCGTCGATCTTGACCCAGCGCAGCATCTGACGAACGATCGTTTCGATGTGCTTGTCAGATATGGCCACGCCCTGCAGGCGGTAGACCTCCTGGATCTCGTTGACGAGATAGCGCTGCAGTTCCTGCTCCCCGAGCACGGCCAGAACGTCGTGCGGGTTGAGCGGGCCGTCGAACAGTTTGTCGCCTGCGCGAAGACGTTCGCCCTCCTGCACGTTCACGTAGATGGAGCGGGGTACGGAGTACTCGCGCTCTTCGCCATTGTCGCCGGTGACGTAGATCTTGCGCTGACCCTTGACCACCTCACCGAAGCGAACCACGCCGTCGATCTCAGCGATCGTGGCGGTTTCGCGCGGCTTGCGTGCCTCGAAGAGTTCGACAACGCGCGGCAGACCGCCGGTGATGTCCTTGGTACGGGTGGACTCACGCGGAATCTTGGCGAGAATGTCGCCCGGTGCGACCTCTTCCCCGTCCGCAATCATGAGGTAGGCGCGGCTGGGCATGAGGTAGCGCTTCTTGGAACCGTCGTTGCCGTTGACGAGCAGCGTCGGCTGACGCTTTTCATCGGGGGCATCGGCGACCACGAGACGCGACAGGCCGGTGACTTCGTCGACTTCTTCGTTAAGTGTGACGCCTTCCTGCAGGTCCTTGAACTGGATTGTGCCACCGATCTCCGTAACGATGGAGTAGGTGTACGGGTCCCACGAACCGACCGTGGTGCCGATCTCAACCGGCGCACCGTCTTCGACCAGCAGCTTGGCGCCGTAAACGATGGGGTAGCGTTCTTTCTCGCGGCCCTTGTCATCAATGATCGCAACGGAGCCCGAGCGGTTCATGGCGACCAGGTTGCCGTCCTTGGCGCGAACGGTATTCAGGTTGATGTAGCGCAGGGTTCCGGCGTTCTTGGCATCAAGGCGCGACTGGTCAGAGACGCGCGACGCGGTGCCGCCCACGTGGAAGGTACGCATGGTGAGCTGGGTGCCCGGCTCGCCGATGGACTGTGCCGCGATCACGCCGACGGCCTCGCCCATTTCCACCATCTTGCCCGAACCCAGGTTGCGGCCATAGCAAAGCTTGCAGACGCCGCGCTTGGATTCGCAGGTGAGCACGGAACGGATCTTGACCTGCTCGATGCCGGCAGCCTGAATTTCGGTCGCCTGCGTCTCGTCGATCTCCTCGTTCACATGGACGATGACCTTGCCGTCGATGCCCTTGAGTTCTTCGCGCGTAACGCGGCCGATGATGCGGTCGCGCAACGGCTCGATGATCTCGCCGGCTTCGATGATGGGCATCACGAAGATGCCGTTCTTGGTGCCGCAGTCCGACTCGGTGATGATGACGTCCTGCGCGACGTCGACGAGACGGCGGGTCAGGTAGCCGGAATCGGCCGTTTTCAGTGCGGTATCCGCAAGGCCTTTACGTGCCCCGTGGGTCGAGATGAAGTACTCGAGCACGGTGAGACCTTCACGGAAGTTGGCCTTGATGGGTGACTCGATGATTTCGCCAGAAGGCTTCGCCATCAGACCGCGCATACCGGAGAGCTGACGAATCTGCTGCTTCGAACCACGTGCACCGGAATCGGCCATGATGTAGATCGGGTTCATGGCTCCTTCCTTGTCGGCGCGCTTCATGTTGCCGAACATCTCATCCGCGACCTTTTCCGTCACGGTCGACCACATCTGAATGACCTTGTTGTTGCGCTCACCGTTGGTGATGGCACCGTCAAGGTACTGCTGCTGCACGGCGACGACCTGCTTTTCCGCCTCGTGCACCACGGTGTACTTCGACTCCGGAATGACCATGTCGTCCAGGCCAACGGAGAGGCCGGAGCGGGTGGCGTACTGGAAGCCAAGTTCCTTGATGCGGTCGAGCGCGTGCACCGTGACCTCAAGGCCGAGGTTCAGGTAGAGGTAGTTGATGAGCTGGCCGATGCCCTTCTTCTTGAGAAGGCCATTCACGTAGGGCATGCCGTCCGGCAGCGAATCGTTCAGGATTGCGCGGCCGACCGTGGTGTTGATGAATTGCTTGTGGTACTCAACGATTTCGGTGTGGGTAATGTCCTGATCGTCGTAGCTGGTGGTCAGGTCGAGCACGGGGCCGGTGTAGCGCAGACGGATCGGCGAGAGCGTCTCCACCTGCTTGGCTTCGAGCGCCATCAGCACTTCTTCGATGTTGGCGAAGACGCGGCCTTCACCCTTGGCATTCACCTTGGCCTTGGTCAGGTAGTACAGACCGAGCACCATGTCCTGCGTGGGCACGGTGATGGGCTGACCCGATGCGGGCGAGAGGATGTTATGCGAGGCGAGCATGAGCACGCTGGCCTCAACCTGGGCCTCTGGCGAGAGCGGGATGTGGACGGCCATCTGGTCGCCGTCGAAGTCGGCGTTGAAGGCCGTGCAGACGAGCGGATGAATCTTGATTGCCTTGCCCTCGACGAGCACCGGCTCAAACGCCTGGATGCCGAGGCGGTGAAGCGTGGGTGCGCGGTTCAGCAGAACCGGGTGGTCCTTGATGACCTCTTCGAGGATGTCCCAGACGATAGGCTCCTGCATTTCCACCATCTCTTTAGCCTGCTTGATGGTGGTGCAGTGGCCGGTCTGCTCGAGACGGTGATAGATGAAGGGCTTGAAGAGTTCAAGCGCCATCTTCTTCGGCAGGCCGCACTGGTGCAGCTTCAGTTCAGGACCGACGACGATCACGGAACGGCCGGAGTAGTCCACGCGCTTGCCGAGCAGGTTCTGCCGGAAGCGGCCCTGCTTGCCCTTGAGGGTGTCGGAAAGCGACTTGAGCGGACGGTTGTTCGCGCCGCGCAGAACGCGGCCGCGGCGGCCGTTGTCGAACAGGGCATCCACCGCTTCCTGAAGCATGCGCTTCTCGTTACGCACGATCACTTCGGGCGCGTGGAGATCCATCAGCTTCTTCAAGCGGTTGTTGCGGTTGATCACGCGGCGATACAGGTCGTTCAGATCGGAGGTCGCGAAGCGGCCGCCATCGAGCGGCACAAGCGGGCGAAGCTCGGGCGGGATCACGGGGATCACGTCCAAAATCATCCACTCGGGCTTGTTGTCGGAGCGGCGGAATGCCTCGACCACCTTGAGCCGCTTGGCATACTTCAGCTTCTTCTGCAGGCTCTGCTCGACCTTCATCTTCTCGCGCATCTCGATGGCGAGCTCGTCAATCTCCACGCGCTTGAGCAGTTCCTTGATGGCCTCGGCACCCATCATGGCGCGGAAGCCGGAGGGGCGATACTGCTGGTCGAGCTCGCGGAACTTGGTCTCGTCCTTGATGATTTCGCGCTCCTTCACGGGCGCATCACCGGCATCGATCACGACGTAGGACTCGAAGTAGAGCACGGCCTCGAGCTCACGGAGCGAGATATCGAGCAGGTGGCCGATACGCGAAGGCAGGCCCTTGAAAAACCAGACGTGCGAGCAGGGCGAGGCAAGCTCGATGTGGCCGAGGCGCTCACGGCGAACCTTGGACAGCGTGACTTCGACGCCGCACTTGTCGCAGATCACACCGCGGTGCTTCATGCGCTTGTACTTGCCGCAGAGGCATTCCCAGTCGGTGATCGGTCCAAAGATGCGCGCGCAGAAGAGGCCGTCGCGTTCCGGCTTGAAGGTACGGTAGTTGATGGTCTCAGGCTTGGTGACCTCACCATGCGACCAGGAGCGGATCTTCTCGGGAGAGGCGAGCGAGATGCGGATTGCGTCGAAGTCGGTAATTGGGCCGGACAGTTCGAACGGGCTGGAACGGAACATGTGGTTTGTCTCCGTGCAATGCGGGCCATGATGGCCGCCTTGCGGTTGGTGCTACTGTTCGCAATCACTTTGGGCGGATTGCATGCCCTTGTCTTGCTAAGCTTTGTGGCGCTCCCAGGAAGCAGGTCCTTCGCTTCGCTCAGGATGACAC
>CALMAP010000096.1 GCA_937859825.1 uncultured Terriglobus sp.
CCTACTAGGGGCGCCGTCGAGCCTTGCTTGCCTATGCAGCACCTTCGCGATCTGCTCCGTTCCAGCCTGCGCACCTCCCTTGAGGCATTCTCGCCTTTGGACAGACTCGCTTCGGCATGGCCAGTTGCCGCAGGACACGCGATCGCAGAACGCTCGGCAGTAGCTCGTCTGGAGGGCGCAATCGCGATTGTTGAAGTGTCCGACCGCGCGTGGCTTCGCCAGTTGCGTGAACTCACGCCCAAGCTTTGTGGAGACCTGGCGAAAATAAGCGGTGTTCCCCTGACCGATATACTTTTCGAGTTGCCGCAATCTGGAGAGTTTTCCGGAAAGCGTGGCACCCGAACAGGACCATGACAGACTCCGTAAAGCCGCTTGCCTCTCTTCCGGACGATCCGAACGCTACCCCACCGGCTGACCGCACTTCTTCCAACGGAGTCTCGCTTGCGGAGGTGCGCCATGTGGCCGCGCTTGCCAGCCTGCAGCTCACCGCCGAGGAAGAGCCGCGTATGCAGCGCGATCTGAACGCGATTCTCGGTCACGTTGCCCGCCTGAATGGCTTGGACACCACGGGCGTACCCGCGATGTCCAGAGTCGATCAACTGCTGGAGCAGGAGCCGCTCTTGAAAGGTGCGAGCCTGCGACCGGACGTGGAGCGGCCCTCAGTAGATCGCCAAGATGTTATGCAGGAGGCACCTGAAACCGACGGCCGCTTCTTCAAAGTGCCTAAAGTCATCGAGCGCTAACTCCGGAGAGAGAACGACCTATGAACTACGAAGCACGCACGATCTCCGCTGTCCGCAACGCCATCCAGAGCGGCACCACCACCGCGACCGCATTTACGAAAGACCACCTGCAGCGCATCCGTGAGCACGACCAGGTACCCGGCGAAGAGATCAACAGCTTCCTCTCTCTGGCGGAAGACCGCGCACTCGCGCAGGCTGCTCACATCGATGCACTCGCAAGGGCGGGAGACCCGCTGCCCCGGCTTGCCGGTGTCCCGGTCGGCATCAAGGATGCCCTGGCCATGACAGGAGCACCTGCTACGGCTGGTTCGGCAATCCTGAAGGGGTACCATCCTCCTTATGACGCAACGGCGGTAGCAAAGCTCGCTGCTGAAGGTGCGGTGCTGCTGGGCAAACTAAACTGCGACGAGTTCGCAATGGGCTCATCGAACGAAAACTCTGCCTATGGCCCGGTACGAAATCCCCGTGCGCTTGACCGTGTTCCCGGTGGCTCCTCCGGCGGTTCGGCGGCGGCGGTTGCGGCGGGTTTCTGCTCTGCCTCATTGGGAACAGACACCGGCGGCTCCATTCGCCAGCCTGCGGCATTCTGCGGTGTTGTGGGCGTGTTGCCAACCTATGGCCGCGTCTCGCGTTATGGCCTGATTGCCTTTGCCAGCTCTTTGGATCGTGTCGGTCCGTTTGCCCACACGGTGGCGGACGCCGCGACAGTTCTCAACGTGCTCGCAGGGCCCGATCCTATGGACGCAACCAGCAGCCAGGCTCCCGTGGAGGACTACACAGCCAGCGCCACGCAGCCGGTACAAGGCCTGCGCATTGGCATTCCGAAGGAGTACTTTGCCGAAGGTCTCGATCCCGAGGTGCGCGCCGCCGTGGAGCGGAGCATCAGGCAACTGGAAGCGGCGGGCTGTACGACGCAGGAGATCTCCCTTCCGCATACGGAATACGCGGTGCCCTGCTATTACGTGCTCGCCACGGCCGAGGCCAGTTCCAATCTCTCCCGCTTCGACGGTGTTCGCTACGGTCACCGCTCCGAAGCCGCGCGGAACCTGAGCGGCATGTTCCGCGAGAGCCGGGATGAGGGGTTCGGGGCCGAGGTGAAGCGACGCATTCTGCTGGGCACCTACTCCCTTTCTGCCGGCTACTACGACGCGTACTACCGCAAGGCGCAACAGGTACGTACACTTATCGCGCGCGACTTTCTCGACGCCTTCCGCAACGTGGATGCAATCGTGACGCCGATGACCCCCACCCCCGCATGGAAGCTGGGCGAAAAGGTAGACGACCCTATTTCCATGTACCTGGCCGACATTTACACCGTGGCAGCTTCGCTGGCGGGTATCTGCGGCATCTCCGTACCTGCGGGAGAGAGCTCCACAGGTTTGCCAATCGGGGTGCAGGTGCTCGCGGGGCATTTTCAAGAATCGAAGCTTTTCCGCGTCGCACAGGCAATCGAGAACGCCCAGCCTGCGGCGTCTTAACGTGTGGGATGTCGCAATGGATGGCCGCTCGTTCCAGCATGATGCAGGCCGGCAGAATCGTTGTAGAAGCAGAGACAAACCCGCAACATCCTGCGCATATGGGGGTCTACCCTATTGCACGCAGGAGGTGCAGTGATGATCAAAGCAATCAGCAAATGGATGGCGGGCGCGGCCCTTGCAGGTGCGCTATTGTTTGCCGCACCGCACAAAGCCGAAGCGCAGCGTATCGGCTTTGGCATCAGCATCGGTGGACCGGTGTACGGTGGTGGGTATTATGGCCCGGCATATCCTTACGCCTACGGATATCCCGCATATGGCCCCGCATACTACGGTGGCTACTATGGCCCACGCTACTACGGACGTCCTTACGGATATGGCTACCGTGGCGGCTACTACGGCCATGGCTACTATCGCGGTGGGCGACGCTGGTAATCGCAACCTTTCAGCAAACGTTCGAGGCCGGCACATGGTGCCGGCCTTTGCCTTGAACACTGGTGGAGAGGCTTGCAGCTGATATCTAGAACTTCTATAAAACTGTAATTC
>CALMAP010000097.1:0-7846 GCA_937859825.1 uncultured Terriglobus sp.
GTGCATTTCCTGGGAAGTAGCGGTACGGATTGATGCCATGATGCTGGACCATCCCATCCCAGACATACCGGTAGATGTCGCTGGAAAGGTGGGGCTCCGGCGTAAGCAGCGACAGCCGGCTTAGCACTGCGAATGCAGCAATGATCCAGATCGTCCACCTGTTTGTGGGGCGCGTGAAGACAAGCAGAGAAGCGGCCAGATAAATCGACAGCGCACAGGTGGACGTCTCCGAGTAACCGATGACGAAATTATCAAACTCCACCGGCAGGTGGTGCGAGTAGCCCAGCAGCATCGCGCCGAGCAGACAGAGCGCCAGATTGGTTACTCGAGGCGAGCCCCGGTAGAGCATGTTCCAGGTGTGTGAAGCCGCCGCTTTCATTCCGCTATGCCGGCAGCAGCCTGCAACGGTGCGCTATTCTCCAAAAGATTCTGTAAAAACGCACGTGAGGCTTTCGCGTCATACCCGCCTACGCTCACGAAATCCGGGCGCTTGCCTTCCAGCAGCTCCGAGGCAAGCAGTCGCAGGGTCGCTCCGTCATCCACGTCGTACCAGAGCGGCAGCTCCACCAGTTCCAGACCTGCCTCGCCAACACGCTCCACCGTTTCGGCAAACACTGAAGCCGTGCTCCAGGTGATGCGCTCAAACGGAGTGAGGTGCCCCTGCTTCAGCCCGATCAGGTAATAGCCGCCATCGTGCGACCCGCCCAGCACGATGCGATCTCCCGGTTTTGCGAGCTCATCGACTGCCTGTTGCAGCGCCTGATGCGGCAGTGTCGGGGAATCGGAATCTATGAGGCAAACGGATTCAAAGCCGCACGCCAGAAGGTCAATTGCGGCAAGGTGCAAACGCTCTCCGAAGCCATCCCCCCGCTGTGGAATCAGGGCAAAGCTCTCCGGCAGCAGATGATCGAATGCAACCTCGTCCCCAACAGGCGTGTAACAAAGAATTCCCTGCGCACCGGAGACGCCGGCGATATTGGCGGTCGTGTCCCGCAAAAAGCAAATGTTCAATGCCGCCGACTGCTCCAGGGTAAGTGGGGGAGCAAGCCTTGTTTTTACCTTGCCTGCGCGGGGTGCCTTTGCCATAACAGCAAGAGCGCAAAGCCCGGCAAACTCGGGCCGTGCAGGCTGGTTTGGATCGAGTACCGGGTACATCGAACTACCCGGGGAGTTCAAGGTATCAAAGGACACAGGGCTCCAGCTGTTGCAGCTCCTCTGCATGTGCACTGCTCTCAGGTTTGGTACACACCGCCGTTTGATAGCGTCCGTTACGAAGGAATTGCACATCGCTCCACGGCTGCGATTGCACCAGCGAGTGAAACTCCGCTTCGCTCATGGTGGTCACGCGATGTGGTTCTACGTAGGGCACCTTCGTGAATGACGTCAGTTTGGCCAGCAGCCACATGGCACTCAGAGGAAACTGCGTTCGCATGCTCGAAACGGGCTCTGCGACAAAACATCGGCCCCCCGGCCGGAGCACGCGAAAAATCTCACGCATCACATCGTTCCGGTTCGGCACCACGAGAAAAAGCCTCGAGACCACGATGGCATCCACCCGCCCCACTGTGGCGGGCAGATCATGCACATCCGCAAGATAGAAGCCGCAGTTGGTAAGCCTTAGCTGCGCGGCACGGCTGCGGGCACGACTGATGAGATTTCGGGAAAGATCGATTCCCGTGGTCCGTATCTCGGGGTGCATTTCTGCAAAGCGACACGCGTAAAATCCTGGGCCGCAGCCAAGCTCCAGCAGGTGAGTTCCAGACTCGGGCGAACTGCCTGCAAACAATCCCTGTGCAATCTCTTCCGAGTGATCGTGGAAAAGGTGTTCGCGGCAAAGTGCGTAGAACCAGCCACAACGTTCAAACAGGCTGTCAGACGGAGGGCAACAATCACTCACCGCTTCCCCGCCAATCTGATTTGGCACCTGCATGGCCAGTCACTCCCCGGCTGTAACCAGCCACTTTCGTCCAAGTATCGAGACAGCGCAACTCACGTTGCGTGATATTCCGTTGGATGCGGTTTGGACTCAGCATAGCTTGCAAAGGTGTTGACAGCAAACCGCTGGCCTGTGAGCCATTTCATAACGCAACAGTCATTGCGTGAGCTTTTGAAGAGAGTCGCCCACCTCAGGGTTTTGCAGCAGGAACCCTGCCGGACACAACCCCGGGTAGCTTGCCCTGAATCGCGTCATCCAGCACTACGCCATATTTTCCGAGAAGATCTCCGAGAGAACGGTCGAGAGAAAGCTGTGCTTTCATGTAGTCCGACCGAGCTGCCACCTCGGTCGAGCGGGCCTGCGCAAGGTAGGCCTCATCCTGCACGATCATGAAGTTGGTGCTGGCACCGACCGCGAATTTGTCGATCTCAGCCTGCAGCAATTGTTGCTGGTAGTTCCGGCTCTGTACGGCGGCAGCGTAGGCCTGATGCGCAGTTTCAAGCGCAACCGAGGCATTCTCGACCTGCTGACGGATATCATTCTCAAGTTTGGCCGTTCTGCCCTGGCTTTGGCGAAGCTGGATTGCATCGCGCGCAGCATCAGCTTGAGCGATGCGGTTCCTAAGAGGCAGGTTGAGTTGAACGCCCCCCTGATAGATCGTAGAAAGACGCAGGCCACCCTGCGTGAGGGCCGCAGGCACCTGAGTGGTGCCTGTTCCGGTAGAACCAAGCGTCTCGTAGGGAACCAGGGACGAGCCGCGCGTCTGCACATTGGCATACAGGTTCAGCAGCGGCTTTACACTGTTGCCTGTTGCCTTGACGGAAATCTCGTTGGCCCTGATCTGCAGCGCGGCCTGAGCAAGATCAGGACGATTGCTGAGCGCATCCGCGGTGAGCGCGGAGACGTCAAGGCTCGGGGGCTCCTGCGGCACATCGATCTTGTCGGTCGGCACAATGGATGCGAACTGCGTTCCCGGATCACCCAGGCGGCGCAAGATTTGCTGCCGCAGCACAACTTCCTGCTGCCGGTACTCACCTCGGGCCTGGATGAGGTCGAGGCGGCTGGAGGAGAGCAGCGCTTCTGCACGGGTCAATTCCACCGGAGCAAGCGTGCCCTCGCTGACCTGGTTCCTGTCGTCCTCAAACAGGCGCTGTGCCGCAGCCAGCGATTCCTCTTTCACGCCGATGTTTTCACCGAGCGAAACCAGATCGTAGTAAAGCCGGGATGTGCCGTACACGGTCTCCAGCAGTTGCTGCGCGAAGACCAGTCTGGACACCTGCTGGTTCACCTTCGCAATCCGTACAAAACGAAGGTTCACTTCTTTTCCGCGGCCACGCAGCAGCGGCTGCGCGAAGGTAACAGAAGTGCTCGGCGCATGGAACGGATCGTACTGTGAAGTATTGGCATACAGCACCTGCGGCGCATTGCTGACGAACGCCTCGACTTGTCCACCAAACGAAAATCCCTGCTGGTAGTCCAGGCCGGTATTTACAAAGGTGAGCGGGCTGGTGTTGGTGGCCGTTCCCGTACCTCCCGAACCGGTATCTGTAGTCCCAATCAGGGAAGTCTGATTCGAGCGCCGTAGATATCCTGCTTCTGCCGTGATCGTCGGATCGAAGAGCGGAATGGCCGGTCCTGGAGCGTAGGTGAACGAGCCGTTCTCGTTCAGGTTCTGGCTAACGGTGTTCCCTGCCTGTGTCACCTGGGAAAGGTCCGTCACCTGCGCATTGGTCACGGCGCTGGTGCCCGTGGTGGACGTAACCAGGAGAGGACTCGTCGTCGCTCCCACACCTGGGGAACTCTGGACAACCGAGTAGTCCACCCCGCGAAGCGTGCCGCCGCCCCATGCGCGCAGAAGGTCGGTGTCGGCCAGCAGCAGATCGTAGCGGCTTACCTCAACATCCAGGTTGTTTTCAATAGCGAGCGCCACAGCATCCCGCAGAGACAGATATAGCTTGCCATCACGAACAAGGCCCGCGAGCCTGCTCACATCGCCTGCATACAACGGCGCCACATGCGCCGCGCGGTACGGTGCAATCAGTCGATACGGCGCGGTGACGATACCGCTAGGAGCCTCCCTTACCGGGCGGGTAAAAGAGGATTCAGCCTGGCGGACAACGGGTCCATCGATGCCAGAATTTGCGGATTGCGGGGTAAGCGGCTTGATCTCTCGCAAATTGATCGTCGAAGCATCAGGATGGGGCAAAGGCGCGTCGACTCCAACTACCGGTTTCTGCGCTCTGGGGTTCGGCTGCTGGCCCGGCGACTGCAGGACGTCTGGAGAGGATAGCGCCGGTGCGGTGTAAGGAGCAGGCTGCGGCATGGTTGCCGGGTTCTGTTGGCGGCTGCTCTGACTACGAACAGGCGCTGCAAGCGCCAGGACGCATGCCGAAGTGAGGCCAGTCGAAAGGTGCCTGAACGCCTTCACTTCGAGTTCCCCTTGTCTTTCGGCTGCTTGCCACTTGTCTTCGCCTTCTGGCCCTGCGCATCCGTGCCGCCCGATTGTCCCTTCTTGCCCTGATTGTTTGTGCCTTCCAGTTGCTCGTTCACAATGGATTGGTCGCCGTACTGGTTGGGACCGGAGTCAGGCATCTTTCGCGTCTGATTGCCACCCGACCCAGTAGCTTCTTCACCCTGCTGCTTGTTACGAACAGGCCGCACCTTCGCACCTTCGCGAACACCGTCCGTCACGGTGGTAATGACCGTGTCACCATTCTTCAGGCCGCTGGTAATCTCAACGGACGGTCCATAGTCCCGGCCGATCTGCACGGGTTGAATGTGTACCGTGTTGTTCTGCACTGTGGCCACCGCGGTCAGGTCGTTGCGGACGATCACGGCATCACCTGGCACCGCAAGTGGAGACTCTCCTCGTATCTGCTCGAACGTCACCACGGTATACATGCCGGGATAAAGGCTGCGATCTCCATTCTTGACATCGACTTCGGTGATCATCGTGCGTGTATTCGGGTCGAGCGAACTTGCAAAACGCGCGACCGTACCGCTCACCGGCGTGCCCTTTCGTTCCTGCAGAAACACCTTCGCCTGCATGCCAGGCTTGATACTGGTGGCATAGCCTTCCGGGACCGACACAAGGATGCGCAAAACATCGATTTGCGCGACCGCGAAGATCGCTCCACCCTGATTGTTGCCGGTGTTCGGCGTTGCGCTCATGTTTGCCGTGCCACTTGAGCCATTCGTATTTGCACTGGCCGGCGAACTGGAGCCTCCTGTTGGCGACTGCGCGGTGGGGTTGGGCGCTGCCATGGCAGAACCGGACGAACCGACCAGAGCTCCCACGTCTGCATTGCGCTGCGTCACGACGCCATCGAATGGCGCGGTGATGCGTTCATAGCTCTGCAGGGCAATCGCACGCTTCAGGTTGGCGCGGTAGCTTTCCACCTGACGCTGCGACGACGCTACGACGGCAAGCTGTGCACGATAGTCCGTTTCGCGCTGATCGCCATCCTGGCGGGAGAAGACGCCCTTGGCAACAAGCGTGCGCCAACGCTCCCACGTCACGCGCGTCAGGTCGAGTTGTGCTTGCTGCTGGGCTTCCTGCGCTTCGGCCTGCCGCAACTGTTCGCGCGCCTGGTCCACCTGCTGGTCGAGGTCGGGCGCATCGAGAATGGCCATCAATTGACCCTTGTGCACACGGTCGCCAATGTCTACGAAGCGCCGGCGAATGTAGCCATTTGCCCGCGCATACAGATACGCCTCGGTTAGCGGCGCGGTTGTTCCCGGTATCGTCAGTTCTCCTGGCGCAGAAGTTTGCCGAACCTGGATCACGTCAACCTCAGGCTGCTCCTGTTCACGCTGCTGTGCCTCGGCCTCGATACGCTTGTTGCGCTCATGCTTTGGGAGATAGCCGACCAGAAAGATCACCAACAAAACTACGACACAGATGCCAACCCAGAGAAAGACCTTTCCCCAGTTCCGGTGCTGCGTCTTTTTGCGCTTGTCAAACTCCTGTTGGATCTCGCGGTCATGCGCAACTTGCTCGTCGCGCTTGTGCGCTGCCTGCCTTGCAAGGGACTCTTGATGCTCCCACTCGGCACGGGTCATGCGGCGGTCCGGGTCTTCCGCGATCTCGCGAAGGTGTTCGTCTTCGGGGTAGATGCGCTGTTGTAAATCGTCGCTCATCGTCTCTTGCCCATGCTTCCCTTATGCCTGTTGCGGCTGCGCGCCGCTCTGACTGTCCTTCGCTTCCGCGGCGTCGCCCTCGTGATAGGCCTCATCAATTTCTCTGTCGTAGTCGCGCGGGGCTTTCTTCTGTAACCACGCATACATGATGGGTACGACGAAAAGTGTTCCCGTTGTGGCAAAGAGCAGGCCACCGATAACGGCGCGGCCCAGAGGCGCATTCTGCTCACCACCCTCACCCAGGGCCAGCGCCATCGGCAGCATGCCGATGATCATGGCAAGGGCCGTCATGATGACTGGCCGCAGTCGTGTAAATCCCGCGTTCTCCTCAGCTTCGATGCCGTTCTTGCCCGCGGTGCGCTCGTCGTTTGCGAAGACCACCATCAGGATCGAGTTGGCTGTCGCCACCCCAATGGTCATGATGGTGCCCATGAGCGATGGAACATTGAAAGTGGTCCCCGTTAGAAAGAGCATCCAGAGAATGCCCGCGAAAGCCACCGGCAGAGACATGAGAATGATCAGCGGATCGAGCCAGCTTTGGAAGTTCACCGCCATCACGAGGTACACCAGAGTGATGGCAAAGATGATGCCGATGCCAAGCCGTTCAAAGGAGCTGGTCATCGTCTCAACTTCACCCCGCAGAGCAAGCCTTGTCCCGGTTGGCAGGTTGTTCTCTGCTTTCGCCATGATCTTGCGAATCTGGCTGGCTACGCCGCCGAGGTCCCGCTGGTCCACATCCGCATAAATGTCATACGTCGGTTGAATGTTGTAGTGGTCGATGATGACCGGCGTAATGTCGCGCTCGAAATTCGCCACATTCCCGAGTAACTGGCTGGTGTTCCCTGCCGGTGACGTCACAGGAATGCGCGCCATGGATTGCAGTGAGTCGATGCGGTACTGTGGCGTTTGCACCACGACCTGGTAGTTCACGCCGTTCACCGGGTTCAGCCATTCATTCGGTGCCGTCTGTCCCGTGCCGGTCAGTGAGATGAGCATGCTCTGCGCCACATCCTGCTGGGTAAGGCCGATCTGCCGGGCTTTCAAGCGGTCCACATTCACGTTCACCGTCGGCAACGCAATTTGTTGATGGATGTGCGCGTCGGCTACACCGGGAATCGCCTGGATCTGTCGTAGCAGGTCTTGCGCCAAAGGGTAGTTCTGCTTCGCGCGTCCCGCAACCTGCAGGTCAATCGGCGCTGGCAGGCCGAAGTCGAGAATCTGGTTCGTAATGTTGGCAGGGGTGAAGAAAAACACGGCGTCCGGAAACTTTTTGTGCAGGTCTGCGCGAAGCTCACGCATGTACTGCTGGGTGTGCCGCTTGCCAGGCTCCAGCGCGACCAGGATCTCGCCGTCTGAATCCGAGGTGACAGCACCGCTGGAGAAGGCAAGATTAATGCCGCCGTTCGGGATGCCGATGTTGTCCAGGATCAGCTTGACTTCTGTCGCGGGAATGACCCGGCGTATCTCCCGCTCGATCGATGCGAAGTACTGCTCCGAGTCTTCCGGGCGCATGCCCTGCGGCGGATAGACATGCAACTGCATCTGACCGGAGTCAACGTAGGGGAAGAAGTCTTCTCCAATGACGAACGCCAGCGGCAGCGACAGCAGGATAAAGATACCGAAGATGGCAAGCGTGAGGCCACGGTTCTCAATGGCCATGACCAGCAGGTTGCGATAGCTCTCGCGACGGCGTTCAAACCATTCGTCAAACCGGCTGTGCCAGCGCCAGATGAAGTTGTTTTCCTTCTCCTGCTCGGCGGCGTCTTCGTC
>CALMAP010000097.1:7856-12495 GCA_937859825.1 uncultured Terriglobus sp.
GGATAGACATGCAGTCGCATCTGCCCGGAATCGACATAGGGAAAGAAATCCTGACCGATGAGGAACACCAGCGGTAGCGAGAGTAGGACGAAGAGCCCAAATCCGGCAATGGTGAGGCCGCGATTGTCCAGCGTCCAGGCAAGAATTTTGCGATACCCTTCACGGCGCTTCTCAAACCAGTGATCGAACTTCTGGTTGGTGCGCCAGACCCAATTCTCTTCCGCCTCTTTCTTGCTCGCATCGGGGTTCTGGTAGAGTGCGATTTCCTTCTCCAGAAGGAAATGCATCATGGTGGGCACAAGGGTGCGGGAAAGAAAATACGACGCCATCATTGCGAACACGACGGCCATGGCGAGCGGCGTAAACAGGTAACGCGCGGCGCCGGTCAGCAGCGTGACTGGCGTGAACACCAGGCAGATGCAGATCGTGGAAACAAACGCGGGCGCGGCCACCTGCTGCGCGCTGTCCAGAATGGAGCGCACCAGCGGCTTGTTTTCGCTCATGTTGCGATGCGTGTTCTCGATTTCCACAGTCGCATCATCCACCAGAATGCCCACCGCAAGCGCGAGTCCTCCAAGCGTCATTACGTTGATCGTCTCGCCGAGTGCGTAAAGAATGACCAGCGACGTCGCAATGGAAAGGGGTATGGAGGTACAGACGATCAGCGTGGAGCGCCACGACCCGAGGAACAGCAGGATCATCAGACCGGTCAGGGCGGCGGCGATCGTTGCTTCTCGGACAACCTCGCTGATGGACTCCGAGACAAAAATGGACTGGTCGAACAGCGGCGTAATCTGCAGCCCGGGAGGCAGGCCCGCTTTCACCTGCGGCAACATCGCCTTTACGCCTTTTACGATGTCCAAGGTTGAAGTCTGCCCGTTTTTCAGAACGGTCAGCAGCGCCGAGCGCTTGCCATCCTGCCGGACGATATTCACCTGAGGTGCAAAACCGAGGCGCACCTGCGCGACATCTTTCACCTGAACGACAGCACCATTGGCGGCGCGAATCGGCAGGTCGTTCAGGGCACTCACAACGGCAGGCGACGAGTTGAGCTTGATGATGAACTCGCGGTCGCCCATGCGGGCCACACCGGCTGGCAGGATCAGATTCTGCTGATTAAATGCCGTCGAAACGTCCGTTGCGGAAAGGTGCCTGGCGTAAAGGAGGTTGGGATCGATATCGACCTGAACCTGCCGCACTTTGCCGCCATACGGCAGAGGAATAGAAGCACCCTTCACATTGGCAAGGCGGGGCCGGATAAAGGAGAGCCCAAGATCGTACAGGTCCTCCTCGGTAAGCCCCTGCCCGGACAAAGCAAGCTGCAGAATGGGAACGCTGGAAGCGTCGTATTTAATGATGTTCGGCGGATACGTCCCTGGCGGCAGAATACGCAGAACCGTTTGCACTACGGCGGTAATCTGCGATAGGGCAAGCTCAACCTTGACTGTTGGCTGGAAGAACACCTTGATGACCGCCACGCCCTGATAGCTTTCAGACGACGTGTGCTCGATGTCGTTGACAGTTGTGGTGAGCGCGCGTTCGCAGACCGTAACTATACGGCCTTCCATGTCCTGCGGCGGCAGACCGCTATAGCTCCAGACGATGGTCACAACGGGAATGTTGATGTAGGGATAGATGTCCTTGGGAGCAGTGACTGCCGTGCCGATGCCAAGCAGCAACATCAGCAACGAAAACACAACAAAGGTATAGGGACGCCGCAGCGCCAACCGTACAATCCACATCCCTGATCCTCACCCTATGATTGCCACGTTTTGATGCGCTCCGAGCGTCGCAGGCCGCACTGGTTCTACCTGTACTGACGAATGTGACCGGGTAGAAAGATTCCGCTGTGGTCAACATGCGACCTCACTTCCCAACTGCATCTGCAGCGGTCACAATGGATGGCACATGGACCAGCCACGGACTTACCTCGGAATCGATTGCGGAACACAGGGCACAAAAGCACTCCTGCTTGATGGAAACGGCAACCCGCTGGGGCGAGGTTATGCCAGACATGAGCTGATCGAAAAACCGAATGGCGCGCGCGAACAGCGACCAGAGTGGTGGGTGCATGCGCTGCGAGAGTCCGTTGCTGCAGCTCTACAAGGCCATCCCACATCGGCAGTGGCAGCGATCGGCATCTCAGGCCAGCAGCATGGACTCGTGGTGCTTGATGCGCAGAAGCAGGTTATCCGGCCGGCCAAGCTTTGGAACGACACGGAAACCGCCGCACAGAACCAGCAGTTGATTGATGGATTGGGTGGACGCAAAGCGTGGTTTGACCGCTTCGGCATCATCCCGCTTACGGGATATACCGTGTCCAAGCTGCTGTGGCTCAAGCAAAACGAGCCGGAAAACTTTCAACGCATCCGCCACGTCCTGCTGCCGCATGAGTACCTGAACTTTTATCTCACCGGCCAAATGCATGCGGAGTATGGCGACGCTTCCGGCACCGGGTACTTCGATGTACGCACACGCACCTGGATCAAGGAAGTGCTCGATTTCATCGACGAAGGGAGTGGCCATCTGTATGCTTCGCTTCCTGACTTGCTGAAACCTGAAGACGCAGTCGGCACGCTTCTGCCCGAGATTGCTTCCGGGCTACACCTTCCCGCCGATTGCATCGTGTCCAGTGGTGGTGGCGACAACATGATGGGCGCCATCGGTACTGGTAATGTGAGCGCGGGCACGATCACCATCAGTCTTGGAACGTCTTCCACCGTGTACGGCTATCGCGCCGCTCCCGTGCTCGATCCGACTGGCAATGTTGCGCCATTCTGTTCGTCCACCGGCGGGTGGCTCCCTCTCGTCTGCACGATGAATGCCACAAACGTGACCACGCAAACGGTAGAACTTTTGGGTAAGACCGTGGCCGAGGTGGACACCGCGCTTGCCAACACCCCTCCAGGCGCCGAAGGACTGGTCTTCCACACGTTCCTGAACGGCGAACGCACGCCTGACCTGCCCACCGCGCGTGGAACGTTGAGTGGTATCGCCTCCACTAACTTCACTTCACACCACCTTGTCCGTGCCGCGATCGAAGGTGTGAGCTTCGCAATTCTGAATGGATTGGACCTCATCCTGCAGGGGAATGCCGCGCAACGTATTGTCGCTATCGGTGGTGGCGCAAAATCCACGGCGTGGCGGCAACTGCTGGCAGACGCGACTGGGGTACCGATCGTCGTTCCCACAGAAGAGGAAGCTGGCTGCCTGGGTGCGGCGATTCAGGCGATTTACCTGCATCGTCTAAAATCCGGAACGTCGGTGAGCTTCTCAGAATTGACAGACCAGCTCGTCAAGCTGGATGAGAGCAGAACCCTGCAGCCGAACGCATCGCTGTACGAGGAATACAAAAAGGCAAGGCAAACCTACCGCGAGCAACTCTTTACGCTGTACCCGGCAGCCAGGCCGGAAGCGTAGCTCTGTTGACTCTGCTCTAATTGTCGGAGCAGATGAATACTCCTTCCGGTCCCCTGAACGGCTTGCTGGTCTTTGACAAGCCTGCCGGACTCACCTCGCATGACGTTGTTTCCCTTGCCCGGCGCGCCACCGGTGAGCGCTCCATCGGCCATCTCGGCACGCTCGATCCCATGGCCACAGGGGTTCTGCCGTTGCTACTCGGCAAGTGGACGAGACTGGCACAGTTCTTCAACACCGCAGACAAACGGTACGAAGGCACCATTCGTTTCGGCTTCGCGACCGACACCTTCGATGCGGAGGGCACACCTGAGTCCGAAGCGCAGCCGCTGACATGCTCACTGGAGCAGCTTCGCACGCTGGCGCAGAAATTTTCAGGCGCGATCGATCAGGTGCCACCCATTTTCTCGGCCAAGAAGATCAACGGAGTTCCCGCTTACAAACTGGCGCGCCAAGGCAAGCCGGTAGATGTGAAGCCCGCTCGCATCACCGTTCACGACTTCCAGTTGCTTGAACTGAACGGCAACCTTGCGAGCTTCACGATGCATGTATCCTCCGGTGGCTACGTGCGCTCCGTTGCCCATGAGTTGGGGGAGCTTGCCGGATGCGGTGCCCACCTTGCATCGCTTCGGCGCACCAGCGCGGGACCGTTTACGTTGGACCAGGCAACGGACCGGGAGACGTTGATTGCAGCTGCAAACGCTGGGAGCATCCCCGACCTTCTGCAACATCCAAGAACACTCCTGCCAGAGCTTCCATCCGTGATCGCGGATGAAGCTGCGCTCACAAAGCTCCGTAACGGCATGGCCGTCAATCTGCCGGAGTTTTCGCAAGCTCCGCTGGTCAAAATCTTTCGTTCGTCCAAAGAACTTGCAGCGATCGGCAGACGCATCGCGGGCACCCTGATTCAACCACAGATTAATCTGCTTTGATCGGCCGGCTCACTTCTGCAGCAGGGGCTTGAGAAAGCCAAAGATGTTTTTCGCAACCTGCTTGCATCCCTGCGACGTGGGGTGGATGCCGTCAGGCTGGATGCTGCCGGGCACACCGTACACGTCCGTCAGCAGAAAAGGGTATAGCGGCACATCGTACTTCTTCGCGATCAAGTGGTACGTTTCGTTGAACTGCCTGATGTATGCCCCGCCGAACTGGGGAGGAAGCGTGATGCCTGCCAGGGCGATCTTCGTTCCAGACGGGCGCAACTGGTCCACAATGCTGTCCA
>CALMAP010000098.1 GCA_937859825.1 uncultured Terriglobus sp.
ATGGTGTGGTTCACGTGACCGCCACCACTGTTGCGAACCACGGCACGCACGTCTTCTGGAATAGCATCGAGGTTCTTGATCAGGTCTTCCGGCGATTTGGAGCCGAGTTCGGTGTGCTTCTCCACTGCGCCATTCAGATTGGTGACGTAGGTGGCATGGTGCTTATCGTGATGCAGCTTCATCGTTGCTTCGTCGATGTGCGGCTCGAGTGCGTTGTACTCGTAGGGGAGGGGAGGAAGTTCGAAAGGCACGATGCGATCTCCTTATTTTTCTGGAACGCTTCGTACGCCCGGTAGAAAGAGGAACAGTGGGCGTGCTTAAGCAATGCCCGGACATCTGATCCGGCGTCACGTTGGCTTGGATGCCTTTCAAGCCGGGGCGGATGCAGGCAGCCATAGGCTTCCCTTTGTGTTCTAAGGTTGCAGCATGAACACGCTCACCGCATCGTACAAATGGCTGAAAGATCAAGGGGCGGCGTTTGGCTGCCCCGGTATTGAGCCGCGCTGGACGTCCAGCAAGAAAGATGCAGTTTGTACGGCGTACTCCGCCGCAAGCCGGGTCTGGTACACGGTCTCACACGGAACGCTAAACGAGATCTATTTCCCAACGATCGACCGTCCGCAGACGCGCGACATGGAACTGCTGTTCACCGACGGCGAGACGTTTGTTCACGAAGAGAAGCGCGACTTTGAATTCGATTTCCACTACATCGACCCCGATGCGCTCGCGGTGCGTGTTGTGGCGAGCGATCTGCAGGGCCGCTACACCGTAACTAAGGAAATCATTTGCGACCCGCACCACCCGGTGGTGTTGATGCGCGTGCAGGTCGACGGTGATGAGAGTGTGCTCTCGCGCATGAAGTGCTACGCGCTGCTTGCACCGCATCTGGATGGTGGCGGTGCCGGGAATTCCGCCCGCTCGGTTGAGGTTGCCGGACAACGCTGTCTGCTCGCCTGGAAGAATACTGCTGCTGTTTCCATGGGGGCGGACTGTGGCTTTACGCGTTCCTCCTGCGGCTATGCAGGGATTTCTGACGGGTTTCGCGATCTGAAGCAGAACATGAAGATGGACTGGCAGTTCGGCGAAGCGCTTGAAGGAAACCTTGCGCTCACCGGTGAGATCGACTTGGGGCGCACACGCGAGTTTACGATCGCGCTGTCGTTCGGTGAGGGGCCGCACGCGGCGCTTGCAGGCATGATGCAGTCGCTCTCTGTGCCGTTCGAACTGCACCTGAAGCGCTTTGTAGAGCAGTGGCACCGCGCCGCCTCCCCAGAGCGACTGGCTGCCGCCTCAATGGACAACGGCCAGCTCATGCGCATCAGCCACAATGTGATCCTGGCGCACGAAGACAAGATTTATCCCGGCGCATTTATCGCGTCGGCGTCCATCCCGTGGGGCAACGCCAAGGGCGACGACGATCTTGGCGGGTATCACCTGGTGTGGACGCGCGACATGATCCAGTCGGCCACGGCGCTGCTGGCTTGTAATCGCGTGGACACAGCACGCCGCGCTCTTGTCTATCTGGCATGTACCCAAAGGCCTGACGGCTCCTTTGCGCAAAACTTCTGGATTGACGGCACACCGTACTGGACCGGCATCCAGCTGGATGAGGTCGCATTTCCCATCATGCTGGCTTGGCGGCTTTGGAAGGCAGGTGGCCTGGGCAAGTTCGATATCTTTCCATTTGTACAGCAGGCAGCCGCGTTCTTGGTGCAGCGCGCGCCGGTGACGCAGCAGGAGCGATGGGAAGAGGCCTCGGGATACTCACCTTCCACGCTTGCGACCGTAATCTCCGCACTGCTGTGCGCGGCGGACATCGCACGAGCCCACCGCGCACCGGAACTCGGCGATTTTCTGGAGAGCTACTCGGACTGGCTCGAAGAGCATCTGGATGAGTGGACGACGACGAACAATGGCGGTCTGCTGCTCGAGGTA
>CALMAP010000099.1:0-293 GCA_937859825.1 uncultured Terriglobus sp.
GCCGGGCACCGGCGGGTCGCGG
This sequence comes from uncultured Terriglobus sp., assembly GCA_937859825.1. Classification (GTDB taxonomy): domain Bacteria; phylum Acidobacteriota; class Terriglobia; order Terriglobales; family Acidobacteriaceae; genus Terriglobus. The sequence goes on from CALMAP010000099.1 coordinate 23, forward strand.
CCGAAGCCACGGAGCCAGCCGGGGCCGAAGCGCAACCGGGTCCCCTGCAGCCCGGAGAAGAAGGCGACGAGGTCATTTCCGCCGCCGCGAGCGACTCTGCTGAGAGCAGTGCGGCACACGGTAGTGATTCTGCAAATAATGCGGTTGTATTGCGTGTTCGCCGTCGTAAATTCAGCCGCGCTCCTGTGCGAGCCGGGGAGATCACCGTCACACGCCGTCTGTTCCGTTCGGGTGATTCCGAGTACCTGCTGAACGGCAAACTCTGTCGCCT
>CALMAP010000099.1:303-1687 GCA_937859825.1 uncultured Terriglobus sp.
AGCAAAATCTCGCCCGTGTAGACGACATCTTCGAAGAAGTCGCGCGGCAGATGGCCTCCCTCAAGCGTCAGGCCGCGAAAGCGGAACGGTATGGGGAGCTTCGTGACGAGTTGCGCGGCAAACTCGGCGTGGTCGTGCGAAGCCGTCTTCATCAGATGCACGGTGAGCAGAACACCGCGAACGCATCTGTAAACGAGCTCAACACACGTATCGACGCGCAAGCCAGCGGCCTCGAACAAATGGAAGCCGAGCATAGTGCAGGCGTTGCACGCGGCTACGCCATTGACGAAGACCTGCGTGCAGGCAACGCGCGGCTGAACGAAACCCGTATCGAACTCGAGCGGGCGAACTCCCGTGTCCACGCCAATACGGAGCGCATCGCCGATCTGGCTACGCGCATAGCCAGCAGTTCGGATGAGTTGACGCAGGTGCGTCATCACCTGGAAGCGTTGGAAGCAGATCGTGACGGTCTTCGCCTTTTCCTGGAAACTGCCACCGCCGACACAGCTTCTGCACGCGAAGAGGCGCAGGCCCGGCAGCGGGAAGTTTCGGAATCGCAGGCTGAGGTCAACCATGCGGACCGTGAGGTATCACAAGGCCGCCAACAAAGCATGCAGTTGATGGGACGCATCGCACAGGTGCACCGCGAGGAGACGCAAGCAACGGAGTCACTGGCCGGCCTTGATCGTGAGGCACAGCGGCTCGTGCAGGAGAGCGACGTAGCGACACGGGAACTCGAAGCACTGGGAAAGCAGCGGGGCCAAGTCTCTCTCACTTTCGAAGGAGTCACGGACAGCCTGAAGCGATTGGAAACTGAGATTGCGCAGCTCAGGATCGATCTCGAAGCGCAGCGTCGCAAAGAAATGGAGTCGCGGCGGCGAGGCGACCACCTTCGCGCAGAAGCGGCGACCCTGCTGGGCAGAAAAAACTCCCTGGAATCGGTAATACGCGATCACAGCTACTCCAATGAAACGGTGAGGAAGCTATTCAAAGCCAACCAGGCGGGAGCCAAGCTGAATCCCCTCGGCACGCTCGCCGACTTTCTCGAAGTCGATGATCAGTATGGTGCCGTAGTGGACGAGTTCCTTCGCGATGAACTGAACTACATCGTCGTTCGTGACTGGGAGCAGGCAAGCCAAGGAATTGATCTGCTCAAAGGCAGCGTGGAGGGCCGCGCCACGTTTCTGGTTCACGAATCAGGCGCGGGCCCGCAGCTTTTTGCTGAGGGCATGGCAAGCCGGGTGAAAGCCATGGCAGAAGGCGTTCGCCCTTTGAAAGACTGTATCCGCGTTCTGAACGGATTCGGCCGTTCGCTTGAAGTCGTTTTGCCAAAGTTGCGTGAAGGCTTTCTCGCTCCGGATAGTGCAACCGCACGTTCCATGGC
>CALMAP010000099.1:1697-2719 GCA_937859825.1 uncultured Terriglobus sp.
CCTCTCGCCTGCCGGTGACATGTTCCACAACCTCACCGTGAGTGGGGGCAAGGCTCGCAGCGAGGGTCCACTTGCACTGAAGCGTGAGCTGCGCGAAATCCAGGGCAAGCTGGATTCGGTTCAGAAAGAGCTCTCGGAAACAGAACTCTCCGTCGGCGTGTTGGCGAAAGAAATCGTTATGCACCAGCACACACTTGAAGCAAAGCAGACGGAGCGCCGCGATTCTGAGCGCGAATCTGCCAACAGTGGCGCGGCGTTGCGGCAGATGGAATCCGAAGCAGCACGCATTGAGCGCCGTCTCGCGGACTGGCAGTTGCATTCCGAACGCAACCGGGACGCGCGCGGACAGAAGCAGGACCTGATCGAGCGCAAGCAGGAAGAAGCTCAACGACTCATTGCGGAACGTGAAGCGGTGGAAGCCACCGTACAGGAGCGGATACTCCGCATTGATGATCTGCGCCGCCGCCGCGAAGAGGTGCAGACAGCCGCATCTGCTGCTGCTGCGGCGCTGGCTGGGCTGGAGGAGAGGCGACGAAATGCTTCCTCCAACTTTGAGCAGAACCAGCGCATGCACCAGGCACAAAATCAGCGCATGCACCAGTTGGAGGCGCAGCTCGAGCAGGGCCAGTCAGAGCAGGCGCGCCGCGAAGAAGAGACAGAACAACTGAATGTGCAGCACGCCGGGTTGACCACGAACCGCGAAGAACTTAGCGCGGAAGTGAGCCGATTGTCAGAGGAAGCAACCAAGCTGCGTACGGAGCTTGCGTCCAAGAACACAGCCCTGCGTGCGCTGCGGTCTGAGACGGAGCAGTTGAAGGAGCAGCGCGGAACCCTGCTTACCAGGCTGGCCAAGCTCAGCAGCGACATCGAACACCTGGAAGCACAGTGCCTGCAGGACTTGAATCGACCAGCAGACGAGGTGCGACAAGACACATCAATCGAGCTCCTTTCTGACGTGGGACGGCTCGCCGAGGCGGAGACTGAGACCCGGGCCATGAAGAGCAGGCTTGAAGCGATGGGTC
>CALMAP010000099.1:2729-4511 GCA_937859825.1 uncultured Terriglobus sp.
CTGGAGGAGTTTGCCGAAGCATCAGAGCGACACGGCTTCCTGGAGGGCCAGCGCAAGGACCTGACCGACTCCATCCAGAACACCGTGCAATCCATCAAGGAAATCGACGAAATCAGCAGGACAAAATTCGACGAAGCGTTCGCCATCATCAACAAGAACTTCGGCGATACCTTTGTGAAGCTGTTCGGCGGCGGTCAGGCATTTATGAAGCTCACGGATGAGCAGAACTCTGCCGAAAGCGGTATCGACCTGGTCGCTTCCCCACCGGGGAAGAAGCTGCAGAACGTGCTGCTGCTCTCTGGCGGAGAGAAGGCACTGACCGCACTTTCCCTGCTGGTGGGCATCTTCGAGTTCCAGCCCAGCCCGTTCTGTGTACTGGACGAAGTGGATGCGCCGCGGGACGAAACCAACGTGGGCCGGTTCGCACGCCTGATTCACGAGATGAGCAAAAATACGCAGTTTGTCGTCATCACACACCACAAACGCACGATGAGCGAGGCAGACGTGATCTACGGCGTGACCATGCAGGAACCGGGTGTCTCCAAGATCGTATCCGTCAATATGAACAAGGCCGCGCGCAGGGTCGCATAGTCCCTCGTGACGTTCAGGGTGCGGCCTGCATATGGTAGCTTCTCCTGCGCAAAAGTCCGTGCTTCACTGAAGGCATGTCCTCGATCGCGGGAGTCAAGCCCTTTTTGACCGGGAAGGTACGAGACCTTTATGCCGTGGATGACGACAGATTGCTGTTCGTTGCCTCGGACCGCATCTCTGCGTTCGACCACGTTCTTGGCAGTCTGGTTCCGGACAAAGGAAAAGTCCTCACACAGCTTTCGCTCTTCTGGTTTCAGTACCTGAAGGATGTGGTCGCAAATCACCTGATTACGGCAGACGTGTCTGCCTATCCGCCTCCTTTCGACGACGCCGAAGATTCGCTGCGCGGACGCAGCATGCTCGTCCGCCGGGCTTCCATGATCGGGGTAGAGTGTGTAGCGCGTGGGTATCTCTCAGGATCGGGTTGGAAGGACTACCAGCAAACAGGTGCCGTCTGCGGCATAGCCCTGCCGTCCAGGCTGCGCGAGAGCGATCGTTTGCCTGAGCCGATTTTTACACCAGCCGCGAAGAACCACACCGGCCACGATGAGAACATCGGTTTCGATGCTGTTGCCGCCAAGGTCGGCGGTGAACTCGCCGAGCGGCTTCGCGAACTGACTCTTCGCATCTACAACAAGGCTGCGACACATGCGGAAACGAAAGGCCTGATCCTCGCGGACACCAAGTTCGAATTCGGCTTCATTCCAGGAGAGACTCCGGAATCCGAACACATTCTATTGCTTGCGGATGAGGTGCTTACGCCCGACTCCTCCCGATATTGGCAGGCTGACCTGTACGAACCCGGCAAGGCACAGCCGTCATTCGACAAGCAGTTCGTGCGGGACCATCTCGAGTTCATTCACTGGAACAAACAACCGCCCGCTCCAACCCTGCCAGACGAAATCGTGCAAGAGACACGCAGCAAGTATTTGCAGGCATACCTGTTGCTTACCGGCGAACCCTTGATCGTGGACTAGCATGTCTCCCCTACCCCATCTCGGCACCGATCCACTCCACGCAAGGGCCGTGCTCTCGCGCTTGAACCCTCTGGATTGGGCGCTCCTGCTGATCGTTGCGGTAAGCACCGTTACGGCCTTTATGAAGGGCCTGATCCGGTCGCTGATTGCTCTGGGTGGTGTGATCGCGGGTGTCATTCTGGCAGCGTTTTATATGCCCGATGCGGCGCAGTGG
>CALMAP010000100.1:0-7767 GCA_937859825.1 uncultured Terriglobus sp.
GCTGAAGCCCCTGTCGTTTGGGACGGCTCTTCGGCACGGCTAAAGCCGTGCCCCTTCAACTTCATTCCTCCATGGGTTGCGACTGCTCCTTTGCCCCATCGCTCTTAGCTTCTTGACTGAGTTCAAATACCACAGCACCCGAGCCTTCTTGAAAGGGCACGGCTTCAGCCGTGCCGTACGCCGCAGGCTCAGAAAGGGGCTTTAGCCCCTGAGGTGGCATACGCAAATGTGCTGGCAATGCGTCCAGCTTCAGCGCATTTGCATGAGCAGACGAGAACGGATATTCCCATGCGTACTGCGCAAGGTGCGCTCCCACCGGGTTTTGCTCAAGGTAGTGGATGTGCTTCGCCGCATCCTGCGCATCACGGATGCGATGGTCCGAAAAGCCTCGTTGCCAGACCGGGAACTTCGATATCACGGCGTGAGAGAAGCCGCCTTTGATGAGCTGCACAACGCGTTCCAGGCTCACATGCCCAGGCGTGAGGAGAACGTGCACGTGGTCCGGCATCACCACATAGGCGTGAAGAAGGAAAGACTCACGATAGCCCTCCAGCTTTGCGAGAAACAATTGGGCATTTCTTTCTACCTGGAAGAGACGCCGCCTCTCCCACGTCGCACTGGTGACGAAGAAGGTGCCTGCTCCTTTCACGCGGGGTGGGATGGCCATGGAAGTTATGCCACCTCAGGGGCTGAAGCCCCGGTCGTTTGGGACGGCTTTTCGGCACGGCTGAAGCCGTGCCCTTTCAAATTGCCGGTTGAACTGTGTGGGTTAGCTTCATGGGGTTCATGGCTACCTTCGCGAACTCCAGAGCTGTCTTGCTTGGGGCGTAATCCACGCACAAACTCCCCAACGGCTTCTGCTTCCATTCCCGGTTCGCTCTTCTCGATCAGCGAGACAATAGCGCTGCCGATGATCGCGGCGTCGGCAAACTGGCCCACCGCCGCCACGTGCTGCGCGTTGCTGATGCCAAAGCCCACTGCGATGGGCTTCTGCGTGAACTGCCGCAGGCGGCGTACGAGTTGCTCCGCGTCGCTCTCGACGGAGTCCTGCGTGCCGGTGATGCCCACACGGGAGATGGCGTAGATGAAGCCCTCGGAGTTTTCCGCGATGACCTTCAGGCGGGCGTCGGGGCTGGTGGGCGCGGCAAGAAACACCGGCTGCAGGCCGTTCTCCCGCATGTGCTGGATGTAGGCTGCGCCTTCTTCCACAATCATGTCCGTGAGCAACACACCGTCGGCGCCATGCTCTTTGGCGGCCTTGCAGAACTCTTTCAGCCCCGTGCGGACGACAGGATTGAGGTAGCTGAAGAGCACGATGCCCGCTCCGGGCCGTGCCTCGCGAATCTTCCTGGATAGCTCGAGTACGTCGCTCAACCGAACGCCGCGACCGACGGCACGCTCACTCGCCCGCTGGATGACCGGGCCGTCCGCGAGCGGGTCGCTGAAGGGAACGCCGAGTTCGAGTACGTCCGCACCGTTGTCGATGGCGGCGAGCGCGATGTCGTAGGTGGCTTCGAGAGACGGGTCGCCTGCCGTGAGATAGACGACGATGCCAGGTTTCGTAGAGAAGTTAATTGGCATTCGGGCTCCCCAGGATTGTCATTTCGACCGGAGCGCAGCGAAGTGGAGAAATCTGCTTGCTTCCTTGATGGCCAAGGCTGCTCAAAGGAGATGCAGGTTTCTCCACTCCACCCCCACGATGAAGCCGTGGGGCCTTTGGTCGAAATGACAGATCCTGCGGAAGTCGCCCAAAGACATACGCCCGGTTCATCGCGTACCCCGGTTCTCGGCAGGTGCGCCACCAAGCTCAAGCTCTCTGCTGATAATCCCCATGTCCTTGTCCCCGCGCCCGCTCAGGTTCACCATGATGTTTTTTTCTTTACCGAGCGTGGGTGCCAGCTTCATCGCGTGCGCGACAGCATGGGCCGATTCCAACGCGGGCAGGATGCCTTCCGTGCGGGCGAGGACCTTGGTCGCGTTCAGTGCTTCGTCATCGGAGGCGGAGGTGTACTCGGCGCGGCCGTTGTCGTGCAGCATCGCGTGCTCCGGGCCGACGGAGGCGTAGTCGAGCCCCGCGCTCACGGAGTGGGTTGCGGCCACCTGGCCCGCGTCGTTCTGCAGCACGTAGCTGTAGGTACCCTGCAGCACGCCAGGCAGGCCGCCCCCCGATCCCTTTTGGAAGCGGGCCGCGTGTTCGCCCAGTGCACCACCGCGCCCGCCTGCTTCCACGCCGATGAGGCGCACGTTCTCATCCGGCAGGAACTCGTAGAACGCGCCGATGGCGTTGGAGCCGCCGCCGACGCAGGCGACGACCACGTCGGGGTTGCGGCCTACCTGCTCCGCAAACTGCCGCTTGGCCTCGATGGAGATCACGCGGTGAAAGTCGCGCACCATCGTCGGATACGGGTGAGAACCGAGAGCGGAACCGAGGATGTAGAACGTTGTGCGGACATTGGTGACCCAGTCGCGCATGGCCTCATTGATCGCGTCCTTCAGCGTGGCCGAGCCGGAGTGCACGCCGCGCACGTCGGCGCCCAAGAGGCGCATGCGGTAGACGTTCAGTTCCTGCCGCCGCATGTCCTCTTCGCCCATGTAGATCACGCACTCCAGGCCGAAGAGGGCGCAGACGGTGGCGGTGGCAACGCCATGCTGGCCCGCACCCGTTTCCGCGATGATGCGTTGCTTGCCCATGCGCCGCGCCAACAGCGCCTGGCCGAGCGCGTTGTTGATCTTGTGCGCGCCGGTGTGCAAGAGGTCTTCGCGCTTGAGCCAGATGCTGGCCCCGCCCAGACCCTCACTCAGGCGCTTCGCGTAGTAGAGCGGGGTGGGGCGGCCCACGTAGTGCTTCAACAGGCCGTCAAGCTCTTCGCGAAAGGCCGGGTCGGCCTGCGCCTCGGCGTAGCTCTGCTCCAGTTCCAGCAGGGCGGCCATCAGCGTCTCCGGCACGTAGCGGCCGCCATAGGCGCCGAAGCGCCCTGTGCCGATGGAGCGGGTTACTTCTGCAACATTCCCAACGTCTTCGAGGACCGGCATGTTTCTCCTTCTCAATGCAGAGTGCGGCTGTTTGCCAAAACAAAAGCCCCGGCCTGTTGGCCGCGGCTCCTGGGAACTTACTGGTCTCTGATGAATCCTGCTGCAGCGCAGCCTAGAGAGCGTGTTCCACCGGCGCCGCTACGGTTGCCCAGTAGCGGTAGGTAAAGCGCCAGAAATTTGGAACGCGGCTCATCCGCAACAGGCTATCGCACTTTGCGCGAGAAGGAAAGAAACCCAAATCGCCGAGTCACCATCCATTTGTTACGCAACGCCGGATCGCGCCACGATCAAGGCCCTTGAAGGAGTGGAGTTGATGAGGTTCACGAAGACAGCCGCGGTCATTGCGATGGCGGGCATCCTGGCCAGTCCTCTTGCATCGCTCGCGCAGATGTCGCATGCACGCGCCAAGCGCATTCAGGAGGCGCACGACAAGCGGCATCACCATAAGGCCAAGATCGTCGGCCGATCTGCGGCGAGAGGGGCGGGGCTAGGAGGACTTGCCGGAGGTCCAGTCGGTGCGCTGGTAGGAGCAGGTGTGGGTGCAGGCGGCGGCGTGGTGGCCAACAAAATCCGGAAGCATCACGGCATTAAGAAGAAGATGCGCCACGGTGATTAGGCGCAACTTCCTCGAAGGAGCAGGTTTCTTTCAACAAGTTGCAGTAGGGGAGGGGAAACAATGACGAAGAACAGGGCAATTTCAGCAATCATCCTGGCTGGACTGCTGGCCGGACCAGTCGCTGCCATGGCGCAGACACAGGCCGAACATGACCGCGCCAAGGCACAGCAGGAGTATGAGGACAAGCACGTGCATAGCCACCACAAGGCCAAGATCGTGGGCGGTTCTGCCGCGGGCGGCGCGGCCGTTGGTGCCCTGGCAGGCGGACCTGTCGGCGCGGTGGTCGGTGCCGGTGTGGGCGCAGGTGGGGGCGTCGTGGCCAACAAGATCCGCAAGCACCATGGCATCAAGAAGAAGGAAGAGCGCAACGCTGCGGTGCCGCAGTAAACTCTGCATCCACAGCATCTTTGGAGCGGCCGCTTCTTGTGGCCGCTTTCTTTATGCCTGCTGCTCTACTGAACTGTCTCTTTTGCTCTTCTGAGAAATGCTTCCAGCTTCGCTGGTTCTTTCTTCCCCGGTGATACTTCTACGCCGCTCGAAATATCAACACCCCAGGGACGAAGTGTTTCGATCGCCACCGAAACGTTCTCGGGGGTAAGACCACCGGCGGCAATCATGCGGTAGTCGACTGCGGCAAAGACTTCACGTGCCGCATTCCAGTCGAAGGTCATTCCTGTACCGCCGGCAGCGGACTGCGTCCGTGAATCGATCAGGAGGGCGTCTGCGCTGCCGTCGCGGGCCAGTTCTTCCAACTGCCTTCGCAACACGTCTGCCTGTAGCACAGCGGGCGCATCCACGTACCACGGCAGCACCTGGATGACGGAGCATCTGCCTCCCGCATCTCCGAAGTATGCCCGAAGCTGTTCCAGCAGGCGGTAGTCCGGAGCACTATGCACCTGCACGCCGGTAAGCCCGGCCTCCTGCACCACGTCAAGCATCTCCGCAAGATTTCCGCTGGTGAAGACGCCGATCTTCTCCACCTGATGCGGAAGCTGCTCAGTGATGGGCGCAACCTGTGCTGCGGTGACAGTGCGTTTGCCGGCAGCGAAAACGAACCCGATCGCGTCCGCGCCAAGCTCTGCCGCAAGCAGGCAATCGTCAAGGCTGGTGTTGCCGCAGATCTTCACCCACATCGCCGGCTACCGGGCCTGCATCGCGGGTGCGAGCAGCGCTTCTAAAGCCGTGCCGGGGTCTTCTGCCCGCATGAGCGATTCGCCAATCAGGAATGCGTTGAAACCGGCATCGCGCATCCGCAGGATGTCGTCTGCCGATCTTAGGCCGCTCTCGGCAACGCGCACGGCATCTACTGGCAGCTTCGCGGCAATGCGGACCGCCGCTGCGGAATCTACGTGGAAGGTACGCAGGTCACGCGTGTTCACGCCATACAGCTCGCATTCCAGTGGCAGCGCACGTTCCAACTCCGCCTCGTCGTGCACCTCGCATAGCACATCCAGCCCATGGTCGCGTGCAGCCTTACGAAGCTGCACCAGCTCCAAATCGGAGAGGGCCGCCACAATCAGCAGCACGGCGTCTGCCCCCCGCGCGCGTGCCTCCAGCATCTGGAACGGGTGGACCATAAAGTCCTTACGCAGACATGGGAGCGACACGCTGGACGAGGCGATCTGCAGGTTTTGAAGACTGCCCTGGAAGAATGGCTCATCGGTGAGTACCGAGAGCGCGGCAGCACCACCCCGCTCGAGCGAAGCAGCCAGAGCCGCAGGATCGAAGTCTGCGCGGATCAGGCCCTTGGACGGGGATGCTTTCTTCAACTCCGCAATGATCGCAGGCCGGCTCTGCGCGCCAGCCCGCAGACCGGCTGCGAAGCCGCGTGGCGTGTGCGCGGCAGCACGGCGCTCCAGATCGGCAAGATCGGCCAGGCGCATCCGTTCCGCAAGATCCATGCGGGTGCGGGTGACGATGCGATCGAGGTGGGTGGGGCTGGAACTCACGATGCTCCCTGCAAATGACGGCTGGTCAGGCAAACATGCCTGGAAGAAGAAAACGCGATGCCGGAGCATCGCGTTTCAAAGTTGGTGCCGAAAAGAGGACTCGAACCTCCACACCCTTGCGAGTACATGGACCTGAACCATGCGCGTCTGCCAATTCCGCCATTTCGGCACGGGAGCGATGGCGCAAAATCCCTCGCTGCAGCTTTCCCAGTGTCACAAAGCTGTGACAGCATGTCAAACGCGGGCGGAAGCACATGCCTTTGCCCGCTTGGGAAACATGCGTTTTCTTCATCATCAAACGCCATGCCAGTACGCGGCATCCCAATTCTGAATTCACCAGGAGAACCCAAGGCCATGTCCGAACCCAGCAGTGCAACCGGTCTGCAACCTTCCGGCGCAGCAACCATTCCGGAGGACCTTGCCCTCGAGATCCGGAAGCTTGCCCATGACCTTAGCAACGCTCTTGAGATCGTAGTGCAGACCGGTTACCTGCTGAGCACGGCAGACCTGAAGACACCCGCGTCCGACTGGTTGCGCATGTTGGATAACGGCACGCAGAAGGCGCTCGCCATCAACCTGCAGTTACGCGAGTTCATCAAGGCCCATTCTCCTCGATAGCTTGCTCTACACGTGAAAAGGGCACAACCAACGGCCGTGCCCTTTTACATGTGTGAATCTCATTGTTCGCTGGCAGCCATCTCAGGTTCCGAAGCAGCGGGCTTGCGAACCGCCCGCTTCTTTGGCGCTGCTCTGTTTGCAGGAGAAGATTTCACCGCGGTTGACGACGCACCGGTAGCAACGGTTTTGTTTCCTGCAGTCTTTTTCACTGCTGACTTCCTGGCAGGCTTTTCTGCGGCTTCGGTTACCGGCGTACCGCCTTTGCCGTGGTGCTTCACGTAGAGTGCTTCCAGTTGCTGCAGCAGCAGGCGGGTATGCATGGGTTTTACCAGCATCTTGTCCGCACCCAGGTCTGCGATGGCTTCTTCGTCCATGGGAAAGGCCGTGAGCAGCGCAACCGCTGGGTTGTAAGGAGCGGCCTTTGCGGCGGCGATCACTTCTTCCCCGGCGCGCTCGCCTTCCATGCGCATATCGGTGATGACCATCTCGTACTCGCGATGCTTGATGCGCGACTTGCCTTCGCGCGCGCTGGTGGCGGTGTCCACATCGAACCCGCTAATCTCAAGCACGACCTTGAGCGTGAGTAGTACCGCGACTTCGTCATCGACCAGCAGAATGCGACGCTTCATTGTGACCGTGTTCTCCCTGGGGCTGCTTACCGTGCCGCAGCCACCGCTCTGACGTATCCAGAGTAATCCGAATGCAGAATACGCTCTTCCCGGAACAGGACACAGCCCAGCGCTGAAGATTTCCCTGAGTTGCCGTAAACCTTTCTTCTACACTGCAGATGTATACTTTTCTATGCAGTGACGCGGAATGCGGCCATTTTGGCGGCATCGAGTGCGATCATCTGCGGAGGCGACCCATTCCCCCGTTTACCGACAAGCGTTCCCAGAAGTCCTTCATCCGCATCAACGACAAGATTCGCGCGCGTGAAATCCGCGTGATCGACGAAAATGGCGAGCAGCTCGGCATCATGGTGCCGTTCGATGCGTTGAAGATTGCCCGGGAACGATCGCTCGATCTGGTTGAAATTTCACCGAACGCGGTGCCGCCCGTGTGCCGCATTCAGGACTACGGCAAGTTTCTCTACGAGAAAGACAAGAGCGACCGCGCCGCCCGCAAGAAGCAGAAGGTCATCGTCATCAAGGAAGTCAAGTTCTCCGTCACAGTAGACGAGCATGACTACCAGACGAAGAAAAACCAGGCCGTCCGCTTCCTGACTGAAGGCGATAAGGTCAAGGCTTCCCTGCGCTTTCGCGGCCGCCAGATGGCCCACCGCGACCTGGGCTACAAGATCATCAATCGCCTCATTATGGACATCGGCGAGACCGGCATTGTGGAGTTCATGCCCCGCATGGAAGGCACCACGCTGCACGCCATCGTTGCGCCCAGCAAGAAAGCCGAGCCCAAGCCGGAAGTGAAGAAGCCGGTGCCTGCGACCGAGGCGGTTAACGCGTAGACCGGTTCGTCAGCCTGGCAAGGGATGCCGGTTGCTTCAGCAGTGTCATCCTGAGCATAGCAAAGCGTAGTCGAAGGGATTTGTATTCA
>CALMAP010000100.1:7777-9452 GCA_937859825.1 uncultured Terriglobus sp.
CAGCGAAGGCCCTGCTTTTGCTTGAAGCGGCTGTCTATTCGAGAGCGTCTCCACGTAGGCTTCTCGACCGTTGTCAACGGCTTCGTTCTCTGCATTCTTCAATCCCGGTGGCTGTAGCCGCTGAACGACTGAGTTCCCTCTCTATCCCAACGGCTAAAGCCAGGGGCACGGCGACAGAGTCCCTTGCCCCGGCCGAGGTGACAGGAACTATTTGGGTGAAATCTGAATGGGCTTCGATCACCCGGCAAGCCGCCCGTGCCGGCTCACGATGCTGAGCCGTTCCATGGCAAGGGTCTTGCGTGCCTGGGCGCGTGCGTGTGCGGACCACGGGCCTGCGGGATCGAGCCGTACATACATCATCCAGTGCCGCAGAGCGCGCCTGCGTTCGCTCACACGCTCATACGCCAAGGCCAGGTTGTAGTGTGCATCGGCGTACTGCGGCACAAGCTGGATGGCGCGGGAGTATGCAGCGATGGCCTCGGGCAGCTTTTGCAACTCGTCCAGCACATTGCCCAGGTCGAAGAACGCCAGGGCATAGTCTGGATCGACCTCGGCCGCGTAGCGGTACTGTGACTCCGCCTCGGCGTAGCGCTTCTGGTTGTAATAGATGGTGCCAAGATTCACGGCGGCGGGCGCGTGCGTTGGACACAGCGTCAGCACCTCGCGGTACAAATCGGCGGCGGCGTTCCATGTCCCTGCTGCCTCTTCAAGCTGTACGGCCTGCTGAAACAGATCCTGCGCACGTTGAAAATTATGCTCACTTTTACGGTTGCGCCCTGTACGCATGAGCATAGGGCGCCGCGGCGCTTCTGGTGCGGTGTCGAAATCGAACGCGAGCTGCTGAGTAAGTGGGTCAAGCAGCGCACCGGCATAACGAAACTTCAAGCGGGCGCCGTCCCGCAGAGCGCTGCCCAGCTGCAATGGCTCGTCCACGCCGAATGCCTGCCGCATCGCCTCAACAGAGCTCCGAATGGAACGCGTTGAGAGACGCTTACCCCGAAGATCACGCAGCTTGCGAACGCGTACCAGATCGCGAATGGAGAAGCCGAGGTGCTGCGGCAGCAAGCCTGCACGCTGCCAGGCCACAATTTGTTGCACGGGAACGGAAAGGATGCGCGAAGCATCTTTGCGCGAGTAGCGTGAGGTTTCCTGGATCGCCGCTGCGCTCATGCCTTCGCCTTCCTCCTTGGCAGAACTCCAAACGCATGGAAGTAAGATTGCCCTGGACACCGTTCTGCTGCGAGTATGATGGCACCTCTGGTGCTAGGCAAGCGCACAACCGCGTCGCGCGCTAGAAAGCGGTGGATAACCCGAGCAGAATTTACGTAGGTGTGTCTTGCCGGGAGGTACGCTCTCGATGCAAGATTTGGAGGCTGGAGCCGACGAACGGATTTGAACCGTTGACCTGCTGATTACGAATCAGCTGCTCTACCAACTGAGCTACGTCGGCCTCATTGCCATTCTAACGGGTTCTCCACGTTGCGCCAAACGGCGAATGCTGGGCAGAGAAAAGGCCGCCCGGCAACAGGGCGGCCCTTTCCTCAGGGAGAATAGTCCGGACGGAGGCAAAGCCATCTGAACTTTCTGGCGCAATACTATGGCTGGCTTCCGGGCAAGTCAAGCCTTTTTGTATCTGTCGCTTTTGCAAGAAGTTAGAGAGTGATCGTAAGAAAAA
>CALMAP010000101.1:0-2135 GCA_937859825.1 uncultured Terriglobus sp.
CGAGGACACCGCGCACAACTTGGATGCTCCTGTGTCTGTGGGTTACGTCGTTCTACGCACCGGCACTTCACGCCCAGACCACGCACATCACCATCACGCACCGCGCGTTGCAGAGCGGCGTGAAGCGCTTTGGCATCAACCTGAGCGGGCAGACGTTCTATGACTCCGGCCAAATGATGCGGAACCTGATCTTTCGCAATCCCGGCTTTGAGGGTGGGACCTGGCAGAGCATCCTCAAGTGCAAAGTGTTTACGCGCGACACCTGCACCGGCACCAATCCTTACACGGTCTGGCCCGACCACTTCATGGACGGAGCGCACTTTGAGGTGCTGAGCGGCACCGCGGCGGGACTGAGCGGGAACATCACTGGCAGCATTGCCGCGCATGATCCCATCGGCTACGAAGTCCATTTCTCGCGGTTGGAGAAATCGCCCAAAAACGGTGACTTTCTCCTTCTGCGCATCGATAAGCCGGGGTTTGCGGACGCCGGCTGGTGGACTTCCTACAGCAACGGCGCGCGAGGCACTGCGGAGGTCCGCGATCTGCCGGGCACCGGCTCGCACCAGGCATTGCGGATTGAGGCGGCCGGACAGGGCCAGCGTGCGGAACTGATTTCGTACTTCGACACGCTCGAAGGCCACTCCTTCGTGCACCTGCACGGTGCCTACACGCTGCACTTCCGTGCAAAGCCTTTGACCCCTGCGGCTTCAGTCCACCTGAAGATCGAGCGCATCGACGTACACGGCCTTGCGCGCTTTCTCGACACAACACAGCCACTCACTTCCGGCTGGCGCGAATACACGGTGCCCGTCCGCGCGGACGACCGGCCCGGTGCGGTGGGCAGCGTTTCCGTGAGTTTCGCGGTGGATGGCGCGTCGATCCTACTGGATGACGTGAGCCTTACCGCTGTGCCTTCGCGCACCACGAACAATCCCACGGCCTTTCGTGACGAAGTAGTCCAGACGCTGCGCGAGCTGCATCCCGGCATCCTGCGCTGGATGGACAATGGCACCGGCTTTGGCAGCTCACTCGACGACATGATCGCGCCAGTATCGTCCCGCCGGCGCACCGGCTCCAGCACACAGGAGAAGCTGCGCGAAGATGTCGCCATAGGTCTGGTGGAAGTGCTGCAGCTCTGCGAGGCGATCGGCGCGGAGCCGTGGGTCGGGCTGCCGCCTGGCTTCTCCGTCGCGGAGACACGCAACCTCGTGGAGTTTCTCAGCGGGCCGGTCACCACGAGCTACGGCGCGCGACGCAACGCACTTGGTCACGCGAAACCGTGGTCGGAAAGCTTTCCAACGATCCATCTCGAGCTCGGGAATGAGCAGTGGAACGACCGCTCGTTTGCCGGTTCCACCATGCACGACCCGGTGGCCTACGGCCAGCGCGCAGGGCTGCTCTTTCGCACAGCGCGGCAGTCCCCGTGGTTTCACGCGGACCGCTACGACCTGGTCGCGGGATCATGGTTCGGCGTGCCCTGGTGGACGGAGCAGGAGGCCAAGGCACTCAACGGTGCCGAAGACTCCCTTGCCGTCGCGCCGTACCTCTTCTCCGAGTACAACGAGGCACCGGGGGCGGAGAGCGTTTTTGGCCCCATGTTCGCGCAGCCGGAACAACTGGACGCCACACCCGAAGGCACCATGGTGCAGCAGCGCAACACCATCGCGCGTACCGCGCCGGGCAAGCACCTGAGCATCTACGAAGTAAACCTGGGCACGGCAACTGGTGCTGCCTCCATCACGCAGACCGCGATCGACCGCACCGTGCCCTCCATCGGCGCGGGCTTGGCCGTGGCGAACCATATGCTGATGATGCTGCGGGAACTTGGCGCGAAAGACCAATGCTTCTTCGCACTGCCGGAGTACGTGAACAGCTTCACGTCAGAGGGTGACGCGCCGAAGCGCACCACGCCGCTGTGGGGCGCGGTGGTAGACATGGGCGGCAACACCAACCTGCGCCGGCCCTCGTTCCTCGCGTTACAAGCGATCAACCGCGCGATGCTGCCCAGTCTGTACGCCACCGAGCAGACCGGCACGAACCCCACGTGGAACCAGCCACCCAGCCGCAACGACAAGATCGCGCTCCCCAGCGCACACCTGCTGCAGAGCTACGCCTTTGCCGACGGCGACAAGCGC